>JALZHI010000241.1 GCA_030913985.1 Chloroflexota bacterium
CCTCTACACCATGCCCGACAACCCCCCGCCCATCTACGTGGCGACCTCCGGCCCGGTCAACGCCGAGCGCACCGGGCGCACCTGCGACGGCCTCATCACGGTAGGGGCCGCCGACGAAAAGATACGCATGCTGCTGGGCCGCTTCGAGAAGGGCGCTCGAGAAGCAGGCAAAGACCCCGACGAGATGCCCCGCATCATCCAGCTACACGTCTCCTGGGCGGAGACCGACGAGCAGGCCGTCGAGCAGGCGGTGAAGGAGTGGCCCAACGGCGGCATGAACTTCCCCAAGGCCGACATCCGCAACCCCGAAGACTTTGAAGCGATGACCAAGCTGGTGCGCCCGGAGAACTTCAAGGGGCGTGTGCTCATGTCCGCCGACCTTGAGACCCACCTGGGGCATTTGCAGCATTACGCCGACCTGGGGTTCAACGAGATTTACGTACACAACGTGGGCCGCAACCAGTACGAGTTCATGGAGGCTTACGGGCGCGAGGTGATCCCGAACCTGAAGTGGGGTAGATTTGAGCGAGCCGCCAGAGATTAGCGCGCAACTGCTCGCGTACGTCAACTCCCAACGAGTAGCCCGCCTCGCCACCGCAGACGCGGAAGGCAAGCCCTCCCTGGTGCCCGTCTGCTTCGCCTATTACGCTGGCTGCTTCTACATCGCCCTGGACGACAAGCCCAAGACAGTGCCGCCCACCAGCCTCAAGCGCGTGCGCAACATCCTGGCGAACCCCAACGTAACCCTCTTGCTCGATAGCTACTACGAGGACTGGACCCGCCTCACCTACGTGCTGGTGAACGGCATCGCCGCCCTAGAACAGCCCGGCAGCCAAGCCCATGCCGCAGCCATAAGCACGTTGCGCGAAAAATACCCTCAGTACCGCGAGATGACGATAGACCAACAGCCGGTAATCGCCATCACACCCGCTTCGGTGCGCCACTGGAAGGGGGGTGAGGCAAACGAGCAGGACTACGCACCGCCCAACCGCCGAGAGCTTGATTTTGCCTCACTGGCGCAGGGCAGACATGTAGTCCGCCGCTTCCTTCCTACCGAGGTGCCCCGGCCCCTGGTAGAGCAGACGCTTGAGGCGGCGAGATGGGCACCCTCGCCACACGGTATGCAGCCTTGGCGCTTCGTGGTGATAACGCGGCCCGATTTGAAGCAGAAGCTGGCCGAAGCGATGTCGGTGGAATGGAGGCGCAACCTGGAGATGGACGGCGAGACCCCCGAAGTGGTGGACGACCGCCTGCGTAAGTCGCGCAACCGCCTGCTCAACACCCCGGTGCTGGTCATCCCCTGCCTGTACATGGTCGGCATGCACAATTACCCGGACCCCGGCAGGGCCACAGCCGAAGAGATAATGGCGATCCAGAGCCTCGGTGCCGCCGTCCAGAACATGCTCCTCAGCGCCTACAGCCTGGGCCTCGACACCGGCTGGATGTGCGCGCCCCTCTTCTGCCCCGGCGTCGTCCGCGAAATGCTGGACCTCGACCCCAACCTCATCCCGCACGCCCTCATCCAGCTAGGCTACGCTGCACAAGACCCACCCCGCCGCCCCCACCGCCCCATCTCTGACCTCCTCATCCGTTACGATTAGGACGGAAACGCAAAGACGCAAAGACGCAAAGAACCCGCAGAGATAAGTAGTTGTTCTAAGAAAAAGGACCAGGGTACCTGTATCTGTACCCTGGTCCTTTTTGTACTCTCCAACCTTTCTTCTCTTTGCGGGTTCTTTGCGTCTTTGCGTCTTTGCGTTTCCGTCTCTAATCTCTCACTCGCCCCGAAGCCGGCGGGTCCAGTTGGTGAGGGCTTCCAGAAGGGCGCGGACCTGCATGCCGGTGGGTTGGTCGGTGAGGCGGCCGTCCTGGTCGAACTTGTCGCTGGCTTTGGGCACCATCACCTGGGGCTGCTGCACGGGGAGCGCGTTCAGGAAGACGAACACCTGGCGCAGGTGAAGCTGGGCGCGTATGGTGCCCCAGGGGCCGTCGCTGGCACCCATTACCGCCACCGGCTTGCCGCTGAAAGGCTGGCTCGGCGGGCGCGAGGCCCAATCAAGCGCGTTCTTGAGCACGCCCGGCACCGAGTAGTTATACTCCGGCGTCGCGATCAGCACGGCGTCGGCGGCCGACAGCCTGTCGCGGAAGCGCTGCACCGGGTCCGGGTAGCCGTCGCTATCGAGCACGTCCTGGTCGAACAGCGGAATATCCGATATGTCATACTGCTCTAGCGTCACGCCTTCAGGCAGGTAGTCCTCGGCGGCTGCCAGGAGCGCCCGGTTGTACGATTGTTTGCGCAAGCTCCCCGCAAAGCCCAGTATATGAACAGGCCTAGGCATGAATAGCCTCCTTATTGTTCTGCAACCCCAAGCATATCAAGAGATATGCCGGGAAAGGACGAGGGGCGGTTGGTGATGCAAGCATACTTGTATAGCCTGCACTGCCAACCGCCCCTCGCGTAACCCGTAGATATGGGTTACTGCTGCTCTACGTCTACAGCGATGAATTCCAGGTCGATAGCGATCTTGACCTGCTCGCCTACCAGCACGCCGCCCGTCTCAAGGGCTACGTTCCAGTTCAGGCCCCAGTCCTTGCGGTTCACCGTAGCGCGGGCGCTGAAGCCAATGTGCTCCTTGCCGTCGTGGGCGAAGCCGCGTCCCTCGAACGTCGCGTCCAGCACCACCGGCTTTGATACGCCCCTGATGGTCAGGTCGCCGTACACGTTGTACTGGTCCTCGCTTGTGCGCTCGAT
>JALZHI010000024.1 GCA_030913985.1 Chloroflexota bacterium
TAGCTGGGTTGGTGTGGTAACCTCCATTCTAGAGTAACCCACTTGGACGTTCAACTGTTACCCATCTCACCTACTAGCAATCAAGGTGTAACTCGTAACTCGTAACTCGTAAGGGTGCCAGAAGCTACAAAGCGGCTCAAGGGGTATACATTCCCTTGAGCCGCTTACGTGTTACGTGTTACGTGTTACGTGTTACGTGTTACGAGTCACTCGCCCGTAAACGTGTCGTTGAAGTGCTGCCAGATGCCGTCCCCGTACATCATGCGGATGGTGCGGTCGCTGGTCCAGAGTGCCATACCGTGCTCGAACGGCTGCCACACGGCGTCCACGCTCGTCTCAGGCTCGGTGGCGTAGCCTATCATCTGGCGCAATTCGGGATTGCTAGCCCATAGCTTGCCGAAGCCGCGTACCGGTATGTAGCCTCCGTCGGGCGTGCCACCCTCTACGGTAGGCACCGGCTCGCCCTCTACCCAGGTGTCCTTGACTTCTAGCCAGGTGCCATACTGGTCGCGCGGGCCGCTACGCAAGAACACGTAGATAGTGCGGGTATCGCCGCGCCAGAACATGTAGCCGTACTGGAAGTGCTGCTGGGCAGCCGGTAGCACGCCCTCCTCTGGTATTGTAGGGCAGCCCAATCGCTCGCGCACGTCTGAGTGGTTGTGCCATATCTTGCCGAACCCGCGCACCGGCTCCAACAGGCAGCCCGATGTCGGCGAGGCCGTGGCCCTGGGCTGCACCGTGCTCGTAGCCGTCGGCGTGCCGGTGCTCTTGCGAATGGCCGTGGCCGAAGCCGTAGCGGTCGCCGTAGCCGTCGCGCTGGGCACCTGCGTCGGCTGGCTGGTGGCGGTCGGAGGCACAGGCGTATTGCTCGGCGCTGCCGTGTTCGTGGCCGAGGGCTGGGCCTGGGTGGCTGTAGGCACCGCACGCGTATTGGTTGGCGCGGGCCTGGTAGCCGTAGGCGGCACGGGCGTGTTAGGCTTCTTTGTAGCCGTGGCGGCAGGCTGGCCGGGCGTATCTGTAGCTCCAACGACAGGCACCTCAGGGGATACCTGGGCGATAGCTGTAGGGGCCGGTGTGTTTACCGCAGGAGGTTCCGGTGTCTCCGTGGGCGGAACGGGCGTGTCGGTAGGTATTGGTGTGTTGGTGGGGCTGCTTGTCGCCGTAGGCGTGTGCATGGCCGTGCTGAACTCCAGGTTGTCTATCGGCTTGCTGTCCAGCGGCTGCGGAATGCCTGATTGCCGCACTCTGGGGGCATCAATCGTTATCCTGTAAAGCGCCCCAGGCTTCCAGGTCCCGTCTGGTTGTATCGCCAGTTCCCCACTGCTAGTCCTGCCTATATACGTGTTGGTAACTTCCACAGGCACCAGGGCACCGCCAGCAACTTCTGCTACAGTCGTGAATCCCTCGATGTCCTCCTCAATAACAGGCTTGGAGAGCAGTACGCGCACCGCCGCTCCATAATCGGTAAGCTCGCCCTCCTCGACCATAGTAGCTACCGCTACAGGGGTCTGTCGGATGATCGTGAAGTAGGACACTGCAATCAGCAGCGCGCCGACGAGCACGGCAGCAGGAATAGCCCTGGCCCAACCGTTACCGGCACCTGTAAGCACGTTGATGACGCTTGGTTTGTTCCTGGTCTGAGGAAGAGGGATGATCTTGCCTGGGGAAGATGGGGGAGCCTTCACCACGCGTGCGCCGCCCTCTCGTGCTTCGATTGCACGCCAAACGTCGCGCCGCAGGCCTACGGGAGGCATGGGCACGGGCAGGGCACGCAGGTCGCTGCCAATCGCCCTGTACTCGGACAGGACCTGGCGGCAACCTTCGCATGTGGCGAGGTGTCGCTCTACTGATTTTCGCTCTTCCGGGGTCACCTCTCCGTCCAGGTAGGCGGAGACGAGTGGCCGGATTTCGCCGCAATTCATCACTATTCCCCCAAAATTTTCCGGTTTAGCACTCAGCGTTCATACGCTATATTCCCTGTATAGTCAATCTAGTCGTCGTAGTCGCCCGCTTCCCTCATGCGAACATGGTCCGACTCCGCGCCCGGTGCGTGGCCGTACTTGCGCAGGTAGACCTGCCGGAACTCTTCTCGCGCCCTGAACAGCAGCGACTTCACCGCCGAGCGGCTCAGTCCCATCACGTCGCCAATCTCGTCGCACGACAGCCCCTGGTACTCCTTCAAGACGAGGGACATCCGGTGCTTGGGCGTGAGCCTGTCGAGGACCGACTGCACCTCGCCGCTCGTCTCGAACTGGTTGTACTCGCCCACCGGGTCGTCGTCCGCCGCCGGTTCCATGCCGGGGTTCGTGTCGAACGTCTCCCACGGCAGCCAGCGTATCAGCTTGCGCCGCCGGAGCACGTCCATGCACGCGTTCGAAGCGATGCGGTGCAGCCACGCGGACAGGTTGAGGTCGGGCGCGGTCCTGGGGAGCGCCTGGTACGCCTTTATGAAGGTGTCCTGGGTCAGGTCGTAAGCGTCCTCGGCGTTGCCCATCAAGCGGTAGACGAACGCGTATATGCGGCGCTCGTAGCGACTGTAAATCGCCTCGAACGCTGTGGAGTCACCTTCTCTGGCCCGAGCTACCCAGCTTTTTTCATCTATAGCCAAAGCTAAACCTTCCACGCCCGGCGTACCTCCACACATACAACGGAGAGGCAGTCGCCAGGTTGCAACCAGTTATGCAAGGCCGCATGGGGAACCACGGTCATGAACTACTATTATTAATTGTACCACCTTCCCCGATGGATGATGGACGATAGACGATAGACGATGGCTGAGGAGCGATTGTTCCAGCCCCTCGTCTATCGTCTATCGTCTATCGTCTATCGTCCATCGTCCAGCATGACCAACATCAGCGCCCAGACAGTACCTATTGGCCTGCGTTGCCTATGCCGGGGTGCCAATTATCTGTGGTATATTAGGGCGTGGGCGGGTGCGGACGCGACTTGCCCGCGCTTTCTTGCGTACTATTCAATATGAAGGCAGAGGTCGCCGCTAGCAGCGGCTACAGTCATATGCAGCTTGGGGTAAGGCGAACAGCAGCCGGGCCGGTAAGGTTCACCAGGGGCCAATGGTGCAACCTGTGCGGCGCGCGCCTGTCGGGGTTGGGTATGCACCACACGCCCGCTTTTGGGCACCACCGTCAAATAGGGTGGCTGGACTCGGCGGGCAGGATTTCGGTGTGGTCGCTGTGCGTGCAGTGCTACGACCTGCGACTGCGTTGCGCCTCGTGCAACATGCAGGTAGACTCTGAGGGCGTCATGCTGGAGGGCGAGCGGGGGGTCTATTGCCGACATTGCTTCGACTCGCGGCCTCGCTGCGACACCTGCGGACGCCCAGTGGGCGCGCACTATTGGTCTCGCCCCGACGGCCGCAAGTTGTGCGACCGCTGCCAGTCCACCGCCGTGTCAGACGCGCCGTACGCCCACGCGCTGTACAGGAGAGTGCGCGCCGCCCTCGACCGCGACCTGGGTCTAGCCCTCAGCGAACCTTGCCAGTTGAAGCTGGTGAACCGTCGCCAATTAGCCGGGCTGATCGACAAGTCTTCCCTTTACACCCTAGATGCCGCCAGCCGCGACCGCTGTTTCGGCCTCTTTATGCGCGAGGGCACGCATAGGGCCATTTTCGTGGAATACGGATTGCCTCAGATTGTGTTGATGGAGGTCCTGGCCCACGAATTCGCCCACGCCTGGCAGAGCGAGCAAAGTCCCACCGGCATGCCCGCCGAAGTGCAAGAGGGCTTCGCGGAGTGGGTCACTTACAAGCTGCTGGAAGGCTGGGGCTGCTGGAAGCGCATCGACCGCATGTTGCGGCGCGAAGACCTTTATGGGCGCGGCCTCAAGCGTGTATTACAATGGGAGCAGACAGAAGGCCAGGCAGGAGTAATTCGTAGAATGAAGCGGGGTGGCTGAAACGTGAAACGTGATGCGGCTGGTGTTACGTGGTGCGTGAATAGGAAGCTGTTGGGTCTTCAGAACCAAGCCTCCCCCTTGTCATCCTGAACGCAGCGAAGGATCAGGTGGGTAGGCGAGAGTCTTCAACGTTGGGGATGATGGCGGCAAGGGGGACAATGGCAGTGGGGTTGGGAGAGTCAAGAACGGGCCACTGATCCTTCGCTACGCTCAGGATGACAAGAACCACCACTGGTCCCGCAACAGAAAGTTCCGACGACTAAGTACCCGACAAAGCACACCGCATCACGTTTCACGTTTCAGATATATTCCCCGCTTCGGAATGGAGGAGCATGGCAAACGAAATTGCCCTCAACACTACCCTCAACCTTGAGACGGTGCAGGCGGGAGAGCAACCCCGCCTCCTCTACTTGCTGGTAGACGTCAGGCCGGGAGAGGGAGGGGTAACGGCCCAGGCCCCGGTGAACATGGCCGTGGTGCTCGACGTTAGCGAGTCGATGCGGCTGCCGGTGCTAACACAGGCGCAGTTCAAGGAGCTAAGCGCGCTGGGCCACGTACAGCAAACGGTGTCGGACGGCGTGCCCGTCTGGACCTTCAGGACGATCCCACCGCACATCCGCGAGCAAGCCCCCTCCAACCTGGAGGCCGTGCAGTCGGCCATCTCGCAGGCTGCCACCCACTTTGAGGCGGGCGACCGCATCTCGCTGGTGGCCTTTGCCGACCGCGCGGAGGTGATGCTACGGGGCCTGGGCGGCAGCGAGACATCGCAGTTGCTGAGCGCCGTTACGCAGTTGAGCACCCAGCAGCTTGGCGACAACACCGAAATCGCGGAAGGGCTGCGGGCCGGGCTGGCAGAGGTGCTCAGGGCGGCCTCGCCTGAGATGGTGAACCGGGTGCTGGTCCTCACGGACGGCTTCACCCGCGATCCAGAGCGCGTGCGCGAACTGGCGAACCAGGCACGCAAGTCAAGGGTAGCGGTAAGCACGCTCGGCATAGGCAGCGACTTCAACGAGCGCCTGCTGGTGGAGATGGCCGATGCCAGCCACGGCAACGCCTACTTCGCCCGCGTGCCCAACGACATACCCCCCGCCTTCCAGCAGGAGCTTGCGGCGGTGCAGTCGGTCACATTGCGCAACGTAGACATACAGGTGCGGCTCAGCGCGGGCGTGGAACTGCGGCGGGCCTACAGGGTGAGACCGGCTATCTCGGCGGTGGTGGACGCCCGGCGACAGGGCCGTATCGTGTCCGTCTCGATGGGCGACCTCGACCCGGCTAATCCCCCCGCGCTCCTGGTAGAGCTTATCGTGCCGACACAGCCACGCGGCACCTTCCGCATCGCGGGCATCTCAGTCAACCACCAGACTCCGGGCGGCACCCAGGTGGCTGCGACCCAGGACGTAGTTATCCGTTACTCTATGTCGAAGGAGCGGGAGGTGCCGAACCCCACCGTAATGAACACGGTGGAGAAGGTCACCGCCTACGTGCTGCAAACCCGCGCCCTCAACGACATGGCGGCAGGTAACATACCTGCCGCCACCCAGCGTCTGCGCGCCGCCGTCACCCGCCTGCTCACCGTGGGCGAGAACGACCTCGCCCAAGCTGTGGAAGCCGAAGCCGCCCGCCTCGAACAGAGCGGCCAGGTCTCCCCCGAAGGTGCCAAGGAAATTCGCTACGCCACCCGCAAGCTTACGCAGAGGCTGGACGCTGGAGGGGTGAAACCGGACGCGTAACTCGTAACTCGTAACTCGTAACACGTAATTCGTAACGCGTATGGCAAATCACCTGCGTCTACATTGAACTATCAAACGTGATATTATGGTAGGGGTAGATGGTAGTGACATGTGAGCAGAACCTTACGAGTTACGTGTTACGTGTTACGTGTTACGTGTTACGTGTTACGTGTTACGTGTTACGTGTTACGTGTTACGTGTTACTTGTTCCTGGCCGCAACATTGCGTCCCGCCTCAACGTATAGGTTGTTGAGATGCTGATCTGTCCGCTGTGTGGCAAATATAATTCCGACGATAAGCGCAACTGCGAGGCGTGCGGGGCATTCCTGGGCCAGGCGGAGCGCGTGCCGGCAAGTCCTCCACCTTCTGGTTCGATGTCAGCAAATGGCTCCTCTGCCTCCTCCGAGGCGCTTAGCGGGCCGCTTTGCCCTGTGTGCCGCCGCCCCAACCGCGCTACTTCGGCTTTTTGCGCCCACTGCGGCCAGCGCCTGCGGACAGGCTCCGGCGATCCCTCTTACGCCATGCCGCACGTAGCAGCGCCTGTCTACACGCCCGGCGGCCCTCCGACCTCGCCTCCCGTGTCGGTGGCCCCGGACGTTACGGGTAACATACCCGCCGGGACGGTGTTGAAGCGGCGCTATCGCATCCTGCGCAAGGTGGCGCAGGGCGGCATGGGAGCCGTTTACGAGAGCACCGACACGCAGAGTCCTATTGGCAACCGCGCAGCTATCAAGGAGATCAGCCCCGCCGCCCTGCCCCCAGGAGAGCGCACCCAGGCCGTCGCCGATTTCCGCCGCGAAGCCCAGATGCTGGCACGGCTGCAACACGACAATCTTGTGAAGGTGGTGGAGACGTTCGAGGAGCTAGGCAAGCACTTCCTCGTGATGGAGTTCGTGCCGGGCCGTACCCTGCTAAACGTGCTGGACCTCGCGGGCGGCCCCCTCCCGGAGCAGCGCGTCATGGTGTGGGCCAGGCAAATCATAGATGTTATACAGTACCTGCACACCCAGGACCCGCCCATCATCTACCGCGACCTCAAGCCCGCCAACGTAATGCTGGTGGAGGGCACCGTCGAGAGGATAAAGCTGATTGACTTCGGCATCGCGCGCCTGCACAAGGCGGGCAAGACTTCCGATACCGAGGCGTTCGGCACCGCGGGCTACGCGCCACCCGAGCAGTACGGCAAGGGGCAGACCGACCAGCGCTCAGACATCTATGCGTTCGCGGCCACCATGCACCACCTGCTCACCAACCGCGACCCGAGCCTCAACCCCTTCAACTGGCTCTCTATCAGGCGCTACAATCCCGGCGTGTCCACCAGGGTCGATACCGCCATTATGCAGGCCCTAAACCTCGACCCGCAGAAGCGTTTCCAGTCGGTCGAGGCCTTTGCACAGGCGCTGGGCCTGGATGGGGCGTATGCGCCGCGCTCCAGGCCACTACGCGAGCCTGTGGCCGCCGCACCCGCACCGTCGCCCGCGCCCTCCGGGAGCAAAGCCAATAGACAGTCCAAGAAGCCGCAGCCTACACCTGTGGCCCCGGCGTTGGAGCCTTCGCCCGTCCGCTCGGTGCCCGCGACGCCCACGTACGCCCGTCCTGCAGTGGCCGACTTGCCCATAGCCGCCAGCGTTGCCGCGCCTGCTGTATCAGCCGCCCCCGCCTTCCCTTCCGCCCCAGCCAACCCTTTCCCGGACCGCACAGGCGGGAACGGCAAGGTAGTCGAGGTTGAGCCTCCCATCGTCACCGCCCCACCGCCCACACCCGATATTGTCGCGCCCACCACAGCGACGGCGCTCCCGGCGAAGGAGACAACCGTGCAGGCCCCGGTGGAGTCCGCACCTGCTCCTGCCCCCGCGCAACCCAAAGCGCCCCCTTCCGACGTGAGGGTGCCCGGTCGCCACGGAAGCGCTGGTGCGCCCGCGCTGGTGGTCTCCGACAGGCTGGTGGACCTGGGTGAGGCGAAGTGGAACCGCAGGACGGTGAAGCACGTACAGCTTGGCGGCGTGGGCGGCGCGCCCGTGGAAGGCAGGGTCAGCGCCAGCCACCCCTGGATCGCCTATAACCCGGCGCAGTTCAAGGGCAACACTACCCTGCTGGAGGTGAAGGTAAGGCGGGGGCAGCTGCGGTTCGGGCGCGTGCAGTTGCAGGTACCCAACCTTTTCGCTATGATATGGACGCGCACGCGCAGGTGGCTGCCGTTCTTAGGCTTCTGGTTCTGGCTGCTGCTGCTGGTGGCAAGCTCTCTGGGGCGCACCTTGCTGTGGGCCACGGCCGGGGCCGTCGTGCTCTTGCTGGTTGCCGAGGCCCTGTTATTGCTTTGGTCATGGCATGTGAAGATGCTGGTGCCCGCCGAGCATCTCAACACCGGGCGACTATTGGTGAAAAGCTCCGGCGGCGACCAACAAATCGAAGTGAGAGTGATGGCGCGCCCCTCGGGGGTGCGCAAAGCACTTGGATGGACGATGGCACTGGTGTTGCTCACTGCTGAACTAGCAGGGTTAGCATGGCTCGTTATAAATGTGGTACTCCAACCACTCAATATCTTCATCCCGCCTTTCTAAGACCAACAAACGAGGAGAACAAGCATGAGATGCCCGAATTGTGGTAATGAAAATCCTCCCGACTACGTATTTTGCGATGAATGTGGCGCGCGCCTGCAAGCGGGAGAAGATACCGGCATAGCCGCCCAGGGTGCCGCAACCGGCACCGGGGCAGCCGACCAGAGCCAGGTAGCCGGGGTGGTCCCGGTCGTTGCGGGAGGCCAGGCGCAACAGGGCTACGGGGCTGATGCCGGGTACGGCTCCTCGCAAGGCGGCCAAGCGCAGGCATCTACCACCGCATACGGCGGCGCATATCCCGGCCAGGTAGCGACCACGGGCGAAATAGGTAGCGACAGCGGGCCAATGGACGCGGGAGCAATTGGTGGCGGCCAGGCCCAATGGGACGCCAGTGGCGTTGGCACAGGTGCAAGTACAGCAGGTGGTGATTTGGGCGGTGGCTCGGGCTACAACTCAGGCCAGCAGGCGACCCAGGCCACTTACGGCGAAGACAAAGGCTTCGGCGCGGGACCGAGCGCGACCTCGGCTCAAGGCGTGTCAACGGCTGCGGACTACGGTGCGGCACAGGGCACAAGTACAGCCGCGGCTGCGCCCGTGACCGAGGATACCATGCAGACAGGTGGCGGAGGCCAGTCCCAGACCTGGCAGCCGGGAGCCGACGACTCAGATATCTACGCTCCCAGCGCGCAGGCAGGTGAGGACGAGGGTACCGCGATGCCGGGCGTCCTTGAAATTGACGGAGGCAGCGCCCAGGCAGACCAGGGTGCGGCAGGTTACGCGCCGGTCGCCTCCGGTGAGACCTATTCCGACACGGCTGCGAGCACGGGCGGTCAAGCGGCTGGCGGCGGTCAGGGTGCGTGGGCTTCCCAGGCGCTCAACCTCCTGGACCGGGCGCAGGCAGCGATGGGCCGTGGCGACTGGGCGGCTTTCGGTAACGGCATGTCGGAACTGCGCGCCTTCCTCACCGGCCTCGGAGCGACCACGAGCACGGGGGCCTGGACCGCAGGCTCTTACGATGCCGCTCCGTCTGATGCCACGGCGAGCACCTCTCAGGCTGCGACCTCCACCAGCGGACAGGTGAGCGGGTATGGAGGCAGCGATACTTCAGCGGGCCAGAGTAGCACCTATGGCGGCTACAACGAGCCTGCATACTCCGGCGGCACATCTGCAGGTGCTACAGATGACGCACCTACCCTGGAACCCCAGGCCGAAGCAGGCACACTGGGCGCGCAGGAAGACACAGGCTACGGAGTAGATTACGCTGATACGGGTGATGGCGGCGCGGGCGCATCTCAGGCGGCACCGGCGACACAGGACGCCGGTGCAGGCACGTCGAGCGATGCAGGTAGTGCTCAACCGGCAGCCGCGGGTGCTGGTGCTGGCGCTGGCATGATGAGCCAGGAGGCTTCACCGGCGGCCGCAGGGGGTGCTTCCATGGGAGGCGCGACCGCAGGCGGCGCGGCGGTGTCACCGAACGGTACGGTCGAGAACATGATGGCCCGGCTGGTGATTATCTCCACCGGCGCGGAGCTGCCCCTGCCCGACCAGGAAGAGATCATGGTAGGCCGCGAAGACCCCTCCAGCGGCATCTTCCCCGACGTTGACCTCACGGCCTACGGCGGCGAAGAAGGCGGCGTATCGAGGAGGCACGCCCGGCTGCTGCACATCAACGGCGACTACTTTGTAGAGGACCTGCAATCGACCAACTTCACCAAGCTCGACGGCCAGCGCCTCCCCGCCCACGTCAGAGAGCGCCTCGAAGACGGCGCGAGGATAGACTTCGGCAGGGTGGCGACCATCTTCCGAAGAAGCTAAAGACTAACACGTAACACGTAACGCGTAACACGAAGGCGGCTCCTGGAACTATACTCCAGGAGCCGCCTTGTTGCTCATTACCCCTTTACGTGTTACGTGTTACTCGCTACTGTCCCAGGAGCGCGTGAGGGTGCTCCGGGGCGGGCAGGTACTCGGTGACATCCACTATGATCACCGTGATGTTGTCGTGTCCGCCGTTGTTGTTGGCAAGATCTATGAGCCTACGGCAGGCGGTGTGCGGGTCAGGCTCGTTGGCGAGTATCTGCTCTATATCCTCGTCCTCGACCATGCTGTTGAGGCCGTCAGAGCAGAGCATCAGGCGGTCGCCGGGGTGCAGGGTGCGCACGAAAGTATCCACGTCGATGGGGGGCGGGCCACCCAGCGAGCGATAGATGAAGTTGCGGTGCGGGTGCACCTTGGCTTCCTCCGGTTCTAGTTGCCCCAACTCGACCAGCCTGTGCACCAGCGAATGGTCTATGGATACCTGGCTGAGTGCGAACGAGCCGTTTTCGCCATACTCGCCGTCGCGACTCTCCAACGCCTCCTCCAGCGCGTCCATCGCCGCCTCTTTCGAGCGCAAGGGCGCGGTGCCGGAGAGAGGTGAGGTGCCCTTGAGAAGAGGCCGGGTGGCGTCTTTCATCTGAGGGTCCATCCCGGCACGGCTGCGGGCATAGAGATAAATGCGGCTGTCGCCTACGTTGACGACGTATGCCTTACCCCCGGCCACGACTGCGGCCACCAGTGTGGTGCCCATGTCGTTGCGGCGGTTGTCGCGAGCCTTATAGATGCGCTCGTTAGCAAGCTGTACCGCCCTGGTCATCGCCTGCAATATCGCTTCGTTGCTGGGGGTCGAACGGTCGCCGTTGGAGGAGGCTATAGGGGCTATGATTCGCGACACCACCTCTCCGGTGAATGCCTGCACCGCCAGGGCAGACGCGATCTCGCCGCCCTTGTGCCCGCCAAGCCCGTCGGCCACCATGTAGAAACCTATGCGCATGGGCCGCTCGGCGCTCGCCTGGACGAACTCTGACATACCGAAAGAGTCCTGGTTCTGCTCGCGCAGCCGCCCCACGTCGGTCAGGCCGGCGGACACGAAGTCCACAGGCTTGGCGGGGCGCTCAAGCTCGTCAATAGTCTCCATCGCGGAGGCTAGCAGGGAACGCCACTGCGCTGCCGTAATCACGCGGCCCCCACCCTGCACCGGCTCTATCGCCGCGCGGAAGGCCGCACCCACAGGCTCCGGGGTGCCTGCGGGCATCGCCAGGGTGCCGTCGGGGCCCATCGAGACCTGGTTCCCCGTGTACGCCTCGTAGATGGTGCTTGCGAGCCGTGCCAGGTCCATCGCTTGCATGTCCGAGGGGTCGGTCTTGGCATCGGCGGCACGAGCGTTTTGCAGGCTCGCCAGCGAAGCCCGGTCGCCCTGCACGAGTATGTCGTCCGCCTCCGCCCCCGCGCCTACGACGCCACGGCTGTGGAGGTAGTCGAGAGCATCAGCTAGCTGCATGGCCCAGTTGAGCACCTGCAAGCCCGACCGTGGTAGGCTAAGCTGGCTGAGACGCACGCCCTGCCGAGGCTCGGCCACCGCGTAGAAACGCTCGCGGCCCTGTGGCGTATCGCTGAAGAAGTCTATAACCGGCACCAGGTTGGGGTGGTACAAGCTCAGTTGCATCAGGTCGGGGTCTTGCAGCAGCGACTCGGGCCGGTAGCTCTCGGCCATCAGGTAGAAGTCGGCGGGTGACTGGTTCGCAAGGGGTGAGTTACAGGTGCCGCATGCCGCCTGGTCCAACGGAGACAAGCGTCCGCAGGTGAGGCAGCGCTGCTGGTTGTGCGCCCCTACCCGGTAGAGGTTGCGGTCCGTAGCGTGGTGCAAGATGTTCTGCACCTTATACCTGTTCGCGATGAGGCCGCTCACCGGCACAGGCTCCAGGGTCTCAGGCTCCATGCCCTTGGCGAGGGGTGCCGGTTGGTCCTGCACCATCACGTTGGGCTGCGTCGGAGTCTCGTCAGACGCCACACCTGTTATATCCCCGGCAGCCGCGTCGGTGGCCTCTCCGGCATCACCCGCGCCCGCCTCGCCACCCAAAGTAGCGTCAGGATATGTAGGGTCCGGCGGGGCCGTCTCGGCCAGGTCCATGTGCGAATGCAGGCCCATAGACTCCGTATCCAGCACAGGCATTGCGCCCGCGTCAGGCTCGGACGCTTCGGAGGTGTAGTCCGAGGACGACTCGCGGTAGAAGCTGGCTTCGCCGGCGTCCGTTACAACGTCCCGCGGGCTGCCGTTGGCCGCTCCCGCGTTCGGTGGCTGGGACTCCTCTTCGACCGACGAATCAGCTTCAGGTACTTCGGCGTTAGTGTTATTCTGCCCGACGCGGCGAAGTCTATTCATATCTTCTCCATGGACCTAATGCTTGAGCCTTTACGGACGCGCCGGGGCGCGATACACAAACTGCACGTCGCCAACGCGTATCTGGTCGTTGTCCTTCAGGGCGGCCTCAGCGACTCTCTCGCCGTTCACGTACACGCCCGTCTCCGAGCCACGGTCCGCGAGTACGAACCCGTCACCCTCACGCCTCAACTCCGCATGCACTCCGCTCACGGTAGCCGAGCCGTTGAAGCCTGCATCTACTACAATATCGTTGCCGGGCGCGCTGCCCACCGTGACGCGGGCCCGCGAAAGCACATATTCCAGTTGCTCGTCCACGCGGTTCAGCGTTTCCAGGTACGGCGTGTACTCGTCTACGACATCCACCGCCGGGGCGAACATCGCCGCCCGCGCCGCCCGCAGGTCCTGGCCGCAGTCGTGGCAGAAGTTCTCGTTCAGGTCGTTGGCCGCCCCGCAGTTGGGGCACACAACCTGGCTAGGCGACCCTGCCACTCCTGCCGCTCCCATCGCTCCCACTGCACCCGCGGCGGCTATGGGTGCCGTGGCGGAAGTCGTGGTTGTAGTCGTGGTGGTGCTCGTCGTTGTGCCGGTATAGGGCCTCTGGCTGGGCGGTGTGACAGGGGCGGACGTGGTGACTTCCACCGCCTGACGCCTCCGCAACATTAGCACTGCCACCAGTGCCAGACCCAGCAAGACGGGTACCAACACCCACCACGGGAACCCACCGCCATCTTGGGTGCCAGCCGTCGCACCCTGCCCGCCCTGGTCGCCCTGGTTACCGCTTGTAGGCCCAACCGAGGCCACGGCTGGCGGCGGCACGCCCTCGCCGGTCTGCACCGGCGCGGCTACCTGCGTCTCGACCGCAGCGGGGAGCGTCTCCTGAGCCGCCGGGATGTCCTGTCCGCTCGACACGCGCACCGGCTGCCGCCCGTTCGTGGCGGAGGCGCTAGCCGTAAATATCACCAGTGCCGCAGCAAGGACCGTCAGACAAAGAACCAGGCACAGGACCGCATAACCCCTGGCATTTGCATGGCGCTGCTTTCCATGCCCCACCGCGCGTTCCGTACCGTTTGTAAGTTGCTCCAAAAGAGATACTTCCCCCAGTCGCTTTATTAGGCAAGCCTCGCAAGCCCGGAGGACATTATACCATTTTGGATTTAGGATTGTGGGTTTTGGATCTTCGATTAGCTTCCCACGAAAGTTGCAATCCGAACTTCCTACTTCTAATTTCCCAGAATGAAATTGAGCAGCACCTTGCCTATGCGTACTTTGTCGCCGTTGCGAAGCCGCGTGGGGACGCCCGCGGGGAGGCGGCGGTCGTTGAGGAAGGTGCCATTGGCGCTACCCAGGTCCTCTACAAAGTAGCCACCCGCGTCGGAGACTATTCGTGCGTGCTGGCGCGACACGTAGGCCGCGGGGTCGTTATAAGTCAGGTCCAGGTGCGGGAAAATCTGGCGCGACAGGCTGCGGCGGCCGATGTTGAACGGGTTCTCAAGTATGCGGCGCTCCCACAGCACCCCATTGGGGCCGAGCACCTGCAACCTGCCCGGCGGCCGCCCCGCCAGCGAGGCCCCACACCGCCCGCAGAAATGCGCCTTAGTCTGATTGGTGGCCCCACACACCATACACACGCGAGTGTCGGGTTCGGCGGGTTGGGGCGTGCCCACGTTGTGCCCCGGCCCTGGCATGGAACCTGGGGTGCGGTCGCCAACGGGACCCGATGGCACGTGCCCACCCGGTATGGCCCCGGCTGCCGCGATGGGTTGCTGTTGCTGTTGCTGCTGCCAGTTGGACGACATGGGCGGGATAAGCTGAGGCGGTATAGGCTCGTCCAGGCCGGGTGCCGTGTAGGGCACGCCCAGGCAGCGCCTCAACTCGGCTTCCAGTATGGGGGAGGTCTGCGGCCGGGCGTTCATGTCGCGGGACATCGCCTTGATGATAAGCTGCTCGGTCGGTAGGCTCACCTTCGGGTTGAAATCGCGCAGGCTGGTGGGCGTTGTCGCGGGGGTGGGCGGCCTGCCCGTGAGCAGGTGGTAGAGGGTCGCCGCCAGCGAATAGATGTCGGAGCGGGCGTCGGTCTGCCCCTTGCCGAACTGCTCGAAGGGCGCGTAGGCGGCGGTACCCATCGACATAGTGTCCCGACGCTTGCCTTCCTTGTACGTGCGGGCTATGCCGAAGTCGATCAGCTTGATCTGCGCGTTCGGCATGATCATGATGTTGGCGGGCTTCACGTCCCGGAAGATAATAGGCGGGTCCTGCGTGTGCAGGAAGGTGAGCACTTCGCACACCTGGATGCCATACTTGAGCGCCTCCGCCTCGTCCATCGGCTGCCCGTGCAGGCGGTCCAACCGCTTCTCAAGCGACTCGCCTGGTATGAGTTCCATCACCAAGTAAGGGCGGCCGCCCTCCGTGAAGAAGTCGGTCACGCGGGGCAGGTTGCGGTGCTCCAGGTCGCTGAGTATCTGGGCCTCGCGCCTGAACGCCTCCAGCAGTTGCCGCCGCTCCTCACGCTCGCGCGCGCGGTCGTCCTCACCACCGGGGCCGGTATTGACCGAAGGCTGGGATTCGAGGTCGGTGCGCATCTCCTTGATGGCTACGTGGGCGCTGTTGTACTTAATGTCTTCAGCCTTGTAGACGGCACCCATGCCGCCACCGCCGATGACCCTTAAAACCCGATAGCGACCGCGCAGCATGTAGCCGATCGGAAGGAACTCGTACATGCCCACATTATAGGTGGCGGCATTGGGCGTGTCAACGGCTCGGAATAGGAAAGGAGTCCTACTACAAGAGTGTACAGGGGTCCGGTTGAGGGTAATTACGAATTACGAATTACTGGTTGTGACCTAAGTGTAACTCACCTCGTAGGGAGGACCGGAGATGACAGCCTTTGCGCCGCTTCCGAGAGACACCACTACCTTTAGGGGTACCAGGTCGGCTGGCGTTCCTGTGTCGGGGAACCAGATACGTCCGTGCCTCACGACAATGAGTAGGCCGTGCTCATCGCCCACCGCCGCAAACGTGTCGCTGCCCGCGCCGTCGTAGATAGGCATACCCGCGCCCTGCAACTGTTCCACGGTAGCAATCACATCATCACTCGCGATCCCAATCTCACTGATGGACAGGATGCCCTGCTCATCGAAAGGCATATCTGAAGCATTGGGAAGCCCATGTCGGGCGATGAATTCCAGGATGTTACCTGCGGCATCGCGAAAATAGCAGGAGTGCGCGTTCCAATTCTTGAAGTCAAAGCTGTCTTCGCCTGAACTGTTAGCAATAAGAGGTATGTGTTCGGCTATCCAGGCTTTTGCTTCTTCAAAGCGGTTTTCCGGTATGTTGAAGGCAAAGTGATAGGCATGCGTTTGGTTGCCCGTCGACTGTCTGAATGTAAGTTCGGAGCTACCGACCTGTATGTGCAGGCTCTCAGAGTCTGCAACAGTCGGCAAGTGCAGGACATTCATGTAGAAGCGGACTTGGGCTTCCAGGCTATTCGTGAACAGTGCTACTTTGGTGACTTTCATGACACTCTCGCGGCTCTAATTTAGCAGCACCATCTTCGCGTCCGGGCGTAGGAAGTTCCCTATTAGACGAGCTGGCCCGGCTGTTTTTCGTCCAGCCAACTTTCCTTTTGGGCAGATTTCCAGAGGAAGTCGTCATACCACTCGCTCGCTATACGCGCAAGCTCCTTGTCAGTAATCAGCATCCCCATTTGAATGGCACTTTCTCCCTTCAAACGAACGAAGCTTATTATTATCGAGTCAGCGACGAGGAAGAACTCAAGCGGCCATACTGCATCAACACAACGAGCGTCCAGGCCGTTGCTTGCACGCTGGTCACTGAATATCTTACGGCGCGTTTGCTGATAGGCCTTCATGTTTGCCGAGGGTTCCTTACCGGCAGTGTGTTCGTAACCTATAACGACCCTGTAGGTCAGAGTACCGCCTAGCTCTCTTGCCTGGCGGATGCGCAGGGCCGCTGCCTTGAGAAAGGCGACATTGTAGGTACTTCTAACGCTTGCTGAACTCACATCTATTGAAAGGCTTGTAGCTCTAATTGTATCTGTATTACTTACCGTCTGCACGAGTCGTTGAGCTTCTTCATAGAGGCTCTTCTCGTCTAACAGTTTACGTGCGTCGAGCTTACTTGCAAGCACTTGACGTATACCACTCAGACCTTCGTCCAATTTTGCATGTTGCTCGATCATCTCCTCTAGTCTCAATTCGGCCATCAGGTTGCGCGTTTCCATAGTGCGACGCGTAGTTTGAGCTACAAGCGCAAACATCATAATGCCTACTCCGACGAGGGACATTCGGATCAGTTCACGATCGGAGAGAACAACAAAACCAACAAAATCGAGTAGTCCTATGGCAATCGCACTTGCTGCCGTCACCAGCATTGTGGCGCCTTCTAGACCTAACCCACGTAGTAAATCAACTACACCAGACCCTTTCTCCAAATCGCTTTTCATGTGAACACTCCATCAATCAAGTTGGAATAGAATCACTCATCTATCACGATTATACAACAAGGTAATGCGCCAATCTACTGAAACATGCGTTACGTTTTCAAGGGTATTCCAAGCACTACAAATGCGACCCTCGCGCCATAGGATACGTATCTCTATTGAATGGCGCGGCCCCATCCCGGTAAGCGGATTGCGGTTGGGGCCTGCGCTGTTGCCCCTGTTGTGTCTAGTGCCGCTTGGTAATATACTGTAGGCGAGGAGGCATTAGCCGCCTCTTGTTACGCTTATCGCGAGCCTGCGCTCGACTGGAAAGAATCTGAATGAGTATCCCTAACATCAACCGCACCCGCGAGCGCACCGAACGTGAGCCGGTCAGGCCCGCCCCCAGACGTGGTATGTCGCGTCTCGCCTGGATTTTGGGCGGCGTGCTGCTCGCGCTTATCATCATCCCGTCGATACTGGCCGGGATGATTACCGACTGGATGTGGTTCGGCAGCCAGGGCCTGTCCGAGGTCTACACCACCCGCCTGTGGCTCGCCCTGAGTGTGTTGGCTGCGAGCACTGCCATCTCCGCGCTGGTGCTGTGGTTCAACTGGAGCATAGCGGCCCGGATCATCAGGCCATCGGTGGTCTACACGGGCCAGCACGACCCGGTGCCCTGGGGCCTGGTGCGCGCGGCCATCGTCGCCGGGGCCATCATTGTGGGTTTCTTCATGGGGCTATCGGCGGCGGGCGAGTGGCCTACCATCCTCCTCTACTTCAACGGGGGCGCGTTCGGGCAGACCGACCCCCTGTTCAACAACGACATAAGCTTCTACATGTTCGGCCTCCCCTTCTTCACCTTCCTGCGCGGCTGGGTGCTCGCCTTGCTGGTGCTGTCCGCGATTGGGGCCGCCCTCATATACCTGGTCGGCACGGTGCCCCAAATAAGCCGCCAATCGGCGGAGATATTGGCGCACAATCGCAACCGGGCCGACGCGCCGCGCATGAGCCTCACCCTCGACCCGAAGGCGGGGCTGCACCTGAGCGTGCTGGGCGCGCTGTTCCTGCTCACGATAGCCGTGGGCTACTGGCTGGGCCAGTACGACCTGCTCTACTCCTCGCGTGCCGTGGCGTACGGCGCGGGGTACACCGACGTGACCGCCAAGCTGCCCTCGCTGTACATCATGATGGGCGTGGCGGTGCTCATGGCGGTGCTCCTGCTGGTCAACCTGCGGGTGCGCACCTGGCGGCTGCTCGTGGGCGCGGTCGGCATCTGGCTCGCGGCCCTGGTACTGGTCAGCGGCGTCTACCCCGCTATCATCCAGCAGTTCGTGGTCAGGCCGAGCGAGTTGGACAAAGAGCGGCCTTACATCCAGAACAACATCACCGCCACCCGGCAGGCGTTCGGCCTCGACAAGTTCAACGAGCGAGAGGTACCTGCGGTCGAGACGGTCACCCAGGCTGAAGTGGCCGCCAACCGCGCCACGGTGGAGAACATCCGCCTGTGGGACTACCGCCCGCTGCTCGACACGTATGGCAATCTGCAAGAGATCCGCTCCTATTACTCGTTCTTAGGGGTGGACATAGACCGCTACACCATCGACGGCAGGCAGCGCCAGGTGATGATCTCGGCCCGCGAATTGAACTCAAACGAGCTTGGCGCGCAGGTGCGCACCTGGCAAAACCAGCGGCTCGTGTATACACATGGCTATGGCGCGGTAGTATCCCCTGTGAACGAGATCGTGGGCGAGGGGCTGCCGAACCTGCTCGTGAAAGACATCCCGCCGCAGACGAACGTGCCGGAGCTAACCATCACCCGCCCTGAGATCTACTATGGGGAGCAAACGGACGAGTACGTCTTCGTGAACAGCGCCGCCGAGGAGTTTGATTACCCATCGGGCAACGAGAACAAGTATACCGAGTACGCGGGCAAGGGCGGCGTGGTGATGGACAACTTCCTCACCAAGATGCTGTTCAGCGTGCGCTTCGGTGACGGCAACGTGATGCTAAGCGAGTACATCACCCCTGAGACCCGTGTGCTGTTCCACCGCAACATCCACGACGCCGTGCGCCAGCTTGCGCCGTTCCTCATGTACGACCACGACCCTTACCTGGTGATTGCCGACGGCAAGCTCTACTGGATGCAGGACGCGTACACCTATAGCGACCGTTACCCCTACTCCACGCCCCACCCCGCAGGCTTCAACTACATCCGCAACTCGGTGAAGGTGGTCATCGACGCGTACGAGGGCACAGCCACCTTCTACGTGGCCGACGCGTCCGACCCGCTGGTGCAAGCCTATCGCCGTATCTTCCCGCAGCTATTCAAGGACATCTCGGAGATGCCCGCCAGCGTGCGCAGCCACGTGCGCTACCCCGAAGACCTGATGAACTACCAGGCGCAGATGTACGCCACCTTCCACATGACCGACACGCAGGTGTTCTACACCAAAGAGGACGTGTGGAACATACCGTTCGGCACCCAGGCCGAGACTTCCGCGCCGCTTGAGGCGTATTATGTCAATATGCAGCTACCGGGGGATGACAAGCAGGGCTTCATGCTGATTCTGCCGTTTACACCCGCCACCAAGGACAACATGATAGCCTGGATGGCCGCCAAGAGCGATGGCGAGGACTACGGGCAGGTGGAGGTGATCCGCTACCCGAAGCAGCAACTGGTGTACGGACCCAAGCAGATCGAAGCCCGCATCGACCAGGACCCGCTTATCTCGCAGCAACTGACGCTCTGGAACGCCAGCGGCTCGGACGTAATAAGGGGCAACTTGCTCACCATCCCCATCGGCAACTCGGTGCTGTACGTGGAGCCGCTATTCTTGAGGGCCACGGCGGGCAACTTCCCCGAGTTGAAGCGCGTAATCGCCGCCACCGGTAACCGCGTGGGCATCGGGGCCAACCTGAACGAGGCGCTGCAAGTCGCTTTCAACCTGGCACCGGGCACCGTCATAGGGGCTGACGGCAACGGAGGTCCGCAACCCACGCCCCTGCCCGGCCAGACACTCCAACCAGGAGCCACGCCCGGTGCCCGCACTCCCGCCGAACTCACCCAGTCGGCCCGCGACCACTACGACCGCGCCCAGGAAGCCCTGCGCAACGGCGACTGGACGACCTACGGCGAGGAAATAGCCGCCATGAAGGCCGACCTGGACGAACTGGCCGAGATGCTAGGCGTGCCGGACGCCGCCCCTACGCCGGGCAACACACCGGAGGCGACACCCACGCCTGCTACCCCGTAGCGAATCCGCCACGTCGCATAAAGGGTCGAACCAGGAGGGACGGTCATGTCACCGTCCCTCCTCACTTTTATTAGTAATTCTAATTCTTCAGTCGTACGAAACAGGGGGATTGGTGATAGTGATCACAAATCTGAACCCCGCCCCGCATCTGTCATTCTGAGCGCAGCGAAGAATCAGGTGGGTAGTTAGGTCGCTGAATTTCGGGGCCATGTCTCCCCCTTGTCATTCTGAGCGTAGCGAAGAATCTCGCCCTCTACCACGATGTTACCTCTTTCTTAGGGAACTCTATTGCTGTAGGAAAGGTGCTACTTGGGTGCTGAGGGACGAGATTCTTCGCTACGCTCAGAATGACAAAGGCGTGGCTTGGTCACAGCAATTCAACAGTATCTATAGCCACCTGATTCTTCACTGCGTTCAGAATGACAAAAAGGGAGCGGGGTACGTCAATTCAGCTTGCTCAGATCGCAACCTGAATGCTTCGCCCCTTCCAACCAAACCTCTATTGTGATATAATTCACATAGAGACGCCTGGTACACCTTTTGCGCATGGGAACAGTAACATGGACGAATTCGTAGCCGAAGAAATACTCGCCAAGCTGGACCGTATAGCCGACCGCCGCATCCAGGAAGGGATCGACGCGGGGGCGTTCAACAACCTCGAAGGCGAGGGCAAACCCCTCCACATCGAGGACAACCCCTTCGTGCCCAAAGACCTGCGCGCGGCCTTTAAGGTGCTGGAAAACAGCGGCTACGCGCCCGACTGGATGACCGTCGCCCAGGAGATAGACGCGGACCTCGCCACTATCAGGCGGCGGGCCGACGAGCATTTCGCACACTTGAAGAACCGGCTGGCCCAGATAGGTGCCGACCCCTACGCGGTAAAGCGCCTGCGCGTAGAGGTGGACCGCCTCAAGGCCCAGCACCGCCGGGCGGCAGCGCAACATTCCTCGGCCATCCTGGAGCTAAACAGGAAGATTGCGGTCTTCAACCAGATGGTGCCTATCACTTCCCTTTTACGGGTGCCTCTCTCCCTCGAAATCGAAATGGAGCGGTACGAGGCACGAGTGCCCGCCTACCTCACCTACACGAGCTAAATAAGCATCAGCTTCTCGTTCACCTCCAAAGCCATCGCCTCCTGTTTTAGCTCGTGCTTCATCCTGTCTACAAAGTCGAGGATTCGCTCCGGGTATCCCGCCCGTTGCCAGTCCCGACCAATCAGCCTCGGCGCTCACTTCTCCAGGTGTGGCACCATCGACTGAAGCCGCTCCCATGCCCCCGGATAGCGCGTGATGCGTATGGGGCGGCCGTCCTTGCCCATGAAGGTGTGCAGGCTGGTGCCCTCGGTGAGGATCTTGCCGTCTTCCGGGCGGTCGATGCGATAGGCCAGCAAAAGCCTCACCCGGCTCAATTCCTCAACCCAGGTGCTGATTACAAGCTCGTCGTCGTAGTAGGCGGGCGTGTGGTAGCGCACCTTCACTTCCAGTACGGGCAGCAGCACCCCGGTCAGTTCCAGTTGGCGATAGGTAAAGCCGAAGTGCCGCATGAACTCGGTGCGCCCCATCTCCATCCAGGCCAGGTAGCTGCTGTGGTGCACGATACCCATAGCGTCCGTTTCGATGTAGCGCACGCGGAAGGTGTGTTTGACGACGGGGCGCGAATCGTCGGGCGCGGGTGCGGTGTCCGGCATCCTAGACTACCCCCGCCACGGGTGGAGCGGCCAGCTTGATGTACCGTTGCACGCTCTTGCGATTGCGGCTGTCGGGGGCAAGTCCCAGTATGAGCAGCAACTTCTTCTCGTCAGCGCCCGCCTTGGCCTGCTCCACCGCGAAGGTGTCACGGAGCGACTGCGGCGTCACGCGCTTGCTGATGCCCGCCTCCTCCGCCACCCGGTCCACCATCTTGTTGACCGACTGCGGCAGCAGGTTGAACAGCCGCGACACCGGCTCGAACTCAGCCACGTAAGCCTGGAACGCCTCTGTAAACTCCAGGTTCGCGCCCAGCTTGCGCTCCTTCTTCTGCGAGCGTATGTCGTCGTAGTAAATGTAAACCACGGGCTGCTCAGGGTCCCCGACATCGACGTGGTCCACCTTGAGGGCCAGCAGTTCGGTGCGCGTGAGGCCCAGCTTGAGCAGCAAGTAAACTATAAGCGTGGTGCGGGAGTTCTCGGCGCGTGCGGCTTCGAGGATGGCTTCCTGCTCGGTGGGGAAGAGCACCTGCGGGGTCTTGAGCGGGATGTAATCGGGGAAAAAGCTGTCGGCAAGGTTCTTCTCCAGCACCTTCTCCTTGTTCACCAGATAACGGTAAAGCCCCTGTAGCGAGGTCAGCCGACGCTTGCGGGTAGACTTGTTGTTGGCCTGCCCCAGGAAGTTAGCGAGGTCGGTCTTCTCTATCCTGTCGAGCGTCTTGTTGCCCAGCGCCGACTGGAACAGGGCCAGGTCGTACATATACGAGTCGATGGTGTTGATAGGCCGCTTCTGCTGCTCCAGGTGCCGCTTGAACCACCACCGGGCTACGTCCAGGCTGGAAGTCGGCCCCAGTGCCGGTATGTCGGCCACCGGCTGCATAAGTTCCCCCCTGGCGCTTATCGTAAATAGCTCCGCCTGCACGGGCCGCCCGGCGACCGCCTCTGCCCTGGTCCGCTCCTCGTGTTCCTCGTGACCGCGCGTCACCTGCCCGCGAGCACCCTGCTTGTTCATAGTCGCCTCCTACTTTTCCACAATCCGCCTGCTACGGCCCTGATTATATGTCAAGTTCGGCCCCATTGCAAGCGATATGTCCCCTGTGGATCTAGGAATTGGGATTTCGGATTTCGGATTTAGTAGGTATCCGTCAAATCCGAAATCCGAAATCCCAATTCCCAAATGGGGCTATAATATCTCGTGAGTTTTATTGCCGCCAATGAGGCTGTGCCCCTGCGCAGGCAGCTTTGGGCCGACGGGTTGCTGGCTGTGGTGACCCTCATCTGGGGGTCTACCTTCGTGCTGGTGAAGGACGTGGTTGAGCAGGTGCCGGTGCTGCCTTTCCTCGCCACACGGTTCGCCATTGGAGCCGGGGTGCTGTTCGTCGCCGTGCTGCTGCTGAACAGGTGGCGCGGGCTTACGATGCGCGAGTTGTTGTGGGGCACTATTACGGGGGTGGCGCTGGGTGTGGGTTACGCCCTACAGACCCTCGGCCTGCAAGACGAGAGTACCAGCGCCAGCAAGGCAGGCTTCATAACCGGCCTGTCGGTGGTAATCGTGCCAGTGCTCAGCTTCCTGGTCCTGAGGCAGCGCCTGGGGAAGTGGACTGTGGCGGGCGTGGTCCTGGCTACGGCGGGCCTGGCGCTACTCAGCCTCCGGCTCGATGAGGGCACGCGCGTCACGGGCGGCGACCTGCTGGTGCTGGGTTGCGCCGTCGCGTTCGCCATTCACATCCTGCTGGTGGCGCATGCCTCGGGGTGGGCTAACCCTCTTCGCATTACCGCGGTGCAGGTAACGGTAGCGGGCCTGCTTTGCGCGTTGGGTGCGGCGGGCATGGGGCACAGGCTGCCCAACATGAGCGAGGGGGTGCTGGCAAGCGCCGCCTTCCTGGGGGTCGCCGCCACCGCAGTCGCATTCCTCGTACAGGTGAGCGTGCAGCGTTTCACGACCGCCGCCCACACCGCGCTCATCTTCACCCTCGAACCCGTTTTCGCTGCCATCTTCGGCATCTGGCTCCACAACGACGTACTTGGCATCAACGGTTGGGTAGGAGCGGGGCTTATCCTCACGAGCATGCTGGTTACGGAGTTGCTACCATACATGGTCAGGAGAAATGCGGCCACATGAACGTGTCGCCTACGGCAGTTAAGCCGAGCATGGGATTGAAGTTCCACGTCCTCGCCGCGCCTTTTCGCGGCCTTTAACGATTTCACATAAGGGGTGGCTAGCCGCTATAATTGGATAGCCAATCTCCTCTAGTAGAAAGAGTATTTCCAAGTATGCAGTCACTAGCAACCGCGCAAACCCTCGCACCCGCCAATCTCCCTGTGGTCCACTTTGATAGCATCGCCAACCGCCGGGCGGCCCGCTACCACATGACCAACGACCTTAAGCTGAAGACGCGCGACGAAGCCGTCCGCTTCATCAACGAGGTAGGGGTGGCCCTCCTTTTCCCAGGCGACAACCTCCCCCTCCCCGACCTGTGGAGCGCCATCAACGGCAAGGAGCGCAAGCTGCCCAAGCACCACCACGACTGGGCTTTGGGCAAGACCTGGGACTGGAAGGACCAGATACCGAGCCGCAAGGAGGCCTGGTACGGTAAGCTGATACGCGGCAAGCCCGCCTTCGTCTCCCTACGCGACCTGCCCGCCGTCTACGCCCTTTCCAGCAACTATGGCGAGCTTGACGACTACCTGGAGGCGTACCAGGACGGCATGTTGAGCCAGGAAGCCAAGGCGGTCTACGAGGTGCTACTGGCGGAAGGCCCGCTACCCACCAGCACGCTGAGGAAGGCCAGCGGACTCGGTGGCGGTGGCGACAACGCCCGCCGCTTCGACAGGGCCATCGTGGAGTTGCAGACCGGGCTGAAGATCGTCAAAGCCGGTATCTCGGACTCGAACCGCTGGAAGTACTGCTACGTCTACGACCTGCTGCTGCGCTGGGCCCCCAATCTGGCTGAGGAGTCGCGCAACTATAACACCCGCAGCGCCATGCGACACCTGATCGCCCGCTACCTGCAAACCAACCTGGCCGCCCCGCCTCTACTCTTCCCCCGCCTCTTCGCCTGGGACACCAACGTCACCCTCCGCGTCATAGACGAGATGGTGCAAGACGGCATCCTCCACCAGATACGAGTGCTGAAAGCCCCCGGCCTCACAAGCCGAGCCAAGCCCGCGCCGGAGGGGGAAGTGTGGGTCACGATGGACGATGGACGATAGACGATGGACGATGGACGATAGTAGAGACGGAACCGCCAAGACGCAGAGGACGCCAAGGACGCGCCAAGTGTATGATGGTTTGGAGATAGTACCTCACTCAAAACTCATAACTCACAACTCAAAACTTCCACATCGTCCATCGTCCATCGTCTATCGTCTAACTCGTCGCCCTGGGTGCTTGCTGTAGCTCTTCCCGTAGCTTCAGCCAGCGCAGGATGTGGGCGCGGGTCAGCATGCCCACCAGCGTGCCGCGAGCGTCCACCACGGGTAGCTGGTCGAAGTCGCTCTCCATGAGGGTGTCCATCACCTTGTCGAGCCGGTCCGAGGGGTGAGCTACGCGCAACCGCGCGCTGCCGGTCATCACATCGACCGCCGTCACGGTGCCCCACTCCTCCTGCGGGATGTTCTCCAGGTCGGACAAGGTGACGATGCCCAGCAGGCGTCCCTCCTGGACCACGGGCAGCACGCGGAGATTTCCAGGCAGGATGTACTGGCTCAACAGGTGGGCTATCGTGTAGGTTGGGCCAACCACCGGCGGCGACTTCTCCATCACCTGCGCTACGGTGACTCCCTTTACGGCCTCGCGTATGCGCACGCCCGTCACGCTTTGCCTGGCGGCGTTCAGCAAGAACCAGCCGATGAAGGCCAGCCACAGCCCATCCCAATTATCCAGATAAAAAGCCACAACCAGGCCGATTGAGATGAAGCCATACGCCGCCAACTGCCCTATGATCCCGGCGTAGCGGGTTGCCCGGTCGTAGTCGCGTATGATGCCCCAGATGATCGACCTGAGCACTCGCCCGCCGTCGAGAGGGAAGCCTGGGATGAGGTTGAACACGGCCAGGATGCCGTTGATGTAGGCCAGGTAGAAGAAAAGGTTGGAAGCCCAGTCACCCACATTGCCCGCGACGGGCGTAAAGAGCACCCACAGCAGCAGGAACAGCCCCGCCAACCCCAGGCTCGTTAGCGGCCCGACCACGGCTATGAGAAACTCGTCGCCGGGCGTCTCAGGCTCGTCCTCCAGGCTTGACGCGCCGCCGAACATATAGAGCACGATGTCGTTCACCTTCAGCCCGCGCGCCAGCGCCACGAACGAATGCGCCAGTTCGTGTAGCAGCACCGACACGAACAACAGGATCGAGGCGACGAACCCCAGCGCCCAGTAGGTAATGGGGCTTTCTCTGGGCATCCTCAGGGGGAACCACGAAACCGCCAGGCTGAAGGTCATCAGGAGCAGGATGAGCAGCCAGCTCCAGTGCAGCTTAACGTCGATGCCGCCAATCGTGGCGATCTTGAAAACGCCCTTCTTCATGGCGAGTTCTCAGGCAGCGCCGCCCGCCCCTGTGGGAGACCGGGAGAGCAAAGGAGCGGGGCGGGTGGCACCGGCACCGGAGTTACGTCCGGGCCTGGTCCGGCAACTCTCCGGCGTAACCGGGGTAGATCGACCTATCGGGCAGTTTGTACTCCACATCGCCAAGCAGGTACCGCTTCACGATGTTGTAGTCCTCGATGGGCATCTTCTTCTCCAGGAACACCAGCACCGTGTAACCGATCTTCTCGGCGGTCTGCCAGTCCATCCCGGACGAGTCGTAAATAGCCCTGGTAAGCTCGCTAAACATAGGTCTTTCCTCCCGGCTTTATACGCAAAGTTGCAATTAAGATAACACAGGCCCCTGGGCCACGCAACGAGATTTTGAAACGCAAACAAATTCGCAGTTCGAAATTCCAATTTCCAAATCCGTACCATGCAATCCTTATTCCACCGGTTCGGTACGTCGTGAGTTCGGGCCGTACTTGGTCCAGAGCCGCCGCCCCACGAACCCCCCTATCACAAGCGCCATTATGACGTAGATGACGGGGCCGAGGGGGGCAAGCCAGCCTTCGACCTGGCTCCAGTTGCTCCCCAGGAAGTACCCCGCCAGTATGAGGCCGCCGTTCCATATCGCGCTGCCGATTGCCGTAAAGAGAAGAAACCGCCCGTAGTGCATCGAGGCCAGTCCGGCGGGCACCGAAACGAACGAGCGCATGCCCGGTATCACCCGCGCCACCAGCACCGCGTAGCTGCCATGCCTGGCGAACCAGATGCGCGAGTTGTACAGGTCGGCCCGCGAGAGCAGCACCCACTTGCCGTAGCGGTCCAGCCAGTCGCCTATCCGCGTTTCGCCACCCCACCGGCCAATCCAGTAGAGGATGCTAGCCCCCATGAGCGAGCCAATAGTGGCCGCCACAATCACAGCCACCAGGTTGAAGTGCCCGCTGGCGCTCAAGCTGCCCGACAGCGGCAAAATCACCTCGGACGGAATAGGAGGAAAGACCGCTTCCAGCCCGATGAGCAACGCTATGCCCGGATAGCCGACCGTGGCGATCACATCGGTCGCCCAGGCGATCAACTGCTTTATGAACTCACCCATGCGGCCATTATAGCGGAGTGAAACGAGAAACGCGAAACGGGGATTCTGAAACGAGAAACGTGATGAGGCTTACTCAACAGGGTACGTGAAAGGGGGAGTTGGTATAGCAGGACCAACTCCCCCTTTGTCATTCTGAGCGGAGCGAAGAATCAGCCACCTTGTCTTGATCGTGGCTACCACAGCACATGGCTTCCCTTTGTCATTCTGAGCGGAGCGAAGAATCTCGTCCTGTACCGGGATGTTACCTCTTTCTTGAGGGACTCCGTTGCTAAAGGAAAGGTGGTATCTGGGTGCTGAGGGACGAGATTCTTCGCTGCGTTCAGAATGACAAAGGGAAGGCTTGGTCCCAAAATTCAACGGCCTAACTACCCACCTGATTCTTCGCTACGCTCAGAATGATAGGGGCCACTCCTGGTGCGCTAGTTCAACAGTGTGCAGGTATGTCCCGTCTACAGATCGTCTTCGTCCAGCGGATCGTCCACATCGAGGCCCCGGTTGTCGGGCGCGCCGATGAGCACCTCGCGGGGCTTGCCCTTGTTCTCGGAGTTGGCCGCCGAAATGAGGCCCATCTCCTCCATCTGCTCCACCAGGCGGGCGGCCCGGTTGTAGCCGACACGCAGCTTGCGCTGGAGCATCGACACCGACACGTAGCGGTTGCGCTTGACGTGGTCTATCGCCTGCTCCAGTAGCTCGCTGTCCTCGTTGGCATCGCCGGTGCCCAGCCATTCGGGCATCGGCATCGGCTGGACGACCCCCTGGGCTTCGGGCGGCGTGTCTATGGCCTCCGGTGATGGCAACTGCTTGCGCCAGAAGTTCACTATGCGGTCCGACTCGGCATCCGACACGAAGGTGCCCTGGATGCGCACCGGCTTGCTCTCGTCCGAGGCGGTGTAGAGCATGTCGCCCCTGCCCAGCAATTTCTCCGCACCCGGCCCGTCCAGGATCACCTTGCTGTCCACTTGCGACGTCACAGCGAAAGCCGAGCGGGCCGGGAAGTTGGCCTTGATGAGGCCGGTCACCACGTCCACCGAGGGACGCTGCGTAGCCACTACGAGATGGATGCCGGTGGCGCGGGCAAGCTGCGCCAGGCGGCAAAGCGAAGTCTCGACCTCTTCCGGGGCGGTGAGCATCAGGTCGGCTAGCTCGTCAATGATGATGACGATGTAGGGCAGGTGCTCCATCTTGATGTCGGCATTTTCCCGCATAAAGGTGCGGTACTGCTCGATGTTGCGGAACACCTTGCTGATGCCGTCCTTGCCCTTCTGCCCCTTCGCGAACAGCTTGTAGCGGCGCTCCATCTCCCACAGCGCCCACTTGAGCGCCTCCACCGCCGTCAGGGGCCGCTCGCGGTCCGTCTGCCCCCCCGCGCGAGACTTCACCTGCGCGTCCTTGTCCATGCGCACGTCGGTGACCACGGGGCGCAGTAGATGAGGTATACCGTTGAAGCCACTAAGCTCCACGCGCTTGGGGTCGATCATGAGCATGCGCAGGTCGTCCGGCGTGAACTGCAACAGGAAGCCTATCACCATCGAGTTGAGGAAGATAGACTTACCGCTACCCGTGGCACCCGCTACCAGCAAGTGCGGCAATTTCGCCAGGTCGGTAACAACGGGGTGGCCGTGCGTATCCCGGCCCAGGCACACCTTGAGGCGCGCCTTCGACCCCGCGTATATTTCCGACTCCATCAGCCCGCGCAGGCCAACTATCTGTAGCGAGGCATTGGGCACCTCCACGCCGATGCGCGACTGGCCGGGTATCGGGGCCTCGATGCGGATGTCGGGCGCGGCGAGGGCGAGGGCGAGGTCTTTGTCTAGTGAGGTCACGCGGCTGACGCGCACCCCCACGCCCGGCTCTATCGCGAACTGGGTGACGGCGGGGCCGGTGTTCACTTCGCGCACCGTGGCCTCGACGTTGAACGAGGCCAGCGTCTCCTCGATCACCTTGATCTTGGCTTTGATATCTATCTGGCTAACCTTCACCTCGCTCAACGTGTCGAGCATGCTGACGGGAGGGAGGTTCCACACATACCCGAAGGGCGATGCGGTCTGTATCTGCGGGGCCGTATCGGAAGCGCCTCCCGCCGACTTCGACTTCAGCTTGTTTATGACAGGTTCGAGCTTGGTCTTGTCAGGCGTGGTGGTCTCTACGGGCAGTACCACCACCTGCGTGGGCGCGCTCTGCAAGTCATGCGGGGGTAGCGCGACATCGTCCTCAGACTGTGTATCTTCGGCGTCGTCCGCCTGCGGAGCTAGCGCTTCCTCATCAAACGCCAACTGGCCGTTGATACGCACCGAACCGGCACGCGCGGCCCCACCGGCGGAACGCTCCTTCAGCAGGCGTGATACGTGGCTGCCCGCTCGGCCCAGGGTCCTCCCGGCGAAGCGTCCCGCGGACATGGTTGGCCTGCCGACGCCACGAATGAACTGCCCAAGCGACACCCCGAAGGCGAGCATGAAACCCAACACCCCGATTGCCAGCAAGACCACTCCCGCGCCGACGGGAGTCAGGTAGTCGGACAGCAGAGTCGAAATAGCGAGGCCGAGATAGCCGCCACCCTGCCCGGAGTCGGCGGCGCGCTGGCCGTTGGCGAACAGGTGCATGAAGCCCATCGCGCCGAGCAACATGAGCGAGATACCCAGCGGCACCAGGGGAGAGACCCAGCGCCCACCCATCTTCGCACCCACGAGCAGCAAAATGGCCCCAAGCCCAACGCTCACCGGCACCAGCCAGGCCACCACCCCGAACAACTCGGCCAGCACCCCGCCTACGACCGCCAGCACTCCCGCGTTGCCACCAAGCCATGCGATGAGGCCCACCGCGCTCAACGCGGCCAGCACCAGCATCAACAGGCCCAGCATCTCGCGGCGCAGGTGCGAGGGCAACTCTAACGGCGGGCGGCGGGACTTGGGCTGGAACTGCCTGGGCTTCCCCCCGCCGCCGGAATAGTTCTGCGGCCTGGGGTTGCTCTTAGGCGAAGACGAGCGGCTGCGTGGCTGGCCTGACTTGCCACCCTCTATCTTGGTCCAGGTCGGACCTGGGGGCTTGCTGGATTTCCTGGCTGCACCTGCGGGCATGAAGTAGACCTCGTGTAAAATAGTGGGCCTTACGAGCCAATTTAGCACGTATGTTTCGGGGCTTCCACCATTATACTACTGGTCGAAGGTGTTGTGGAAAACTCAGGGCGGGGTCAGGGCAGCGTTTCGCAAGCAACTCCGTCGTGGTCGCCGTCAAGCCTGTGGGGGTCGCTGGCAGGCCCACCTGCCGCCGCGAAGAAGGCCTGTGCTTCCGCGTGCGTAGCAAAGTCGCCGCAGTCGCGGTCGGGACCGTTTGGGTCGTAAGGTAGAGAGTTAGAGACAGTAGGCGCAGGAGCACCAGGGGCTTGTGTGGTAGGTTCGGCCACATCAGGAGATGGTTGCACCTCAGGCGTGGCGGTTGGTGCGGGCGGCTCCGTAGGCCGAGAGCAGTCACCCCAGAGGCCCAGCTGCTGTGCGCGTGCCTCACCCTCGGCTTGTTGGAACGTAGCCGCGTGCCTCACGTCCGGCGGGAATGTGGCGGCACGCGCGTAGCCTTGCTTCACCAGTTCCAGGTTGAGCATCGCCGGGCCGCTGGCCGTTTCGTACCAGACGTAACGCAGCAAGCGACCGAACCTGTCGGTCTCTGACACGTCCCTTTCAAGCATCAGCCGCCCACCGGCCGCAGCCAGCAATTCCTCGACCTTCGCTCTGGCCTCGATACCGTAACACACAGCGCCCGCATTTGTCTCAGCCGCATCCATTCCGATCAATCTGACGCGCATCGCCTGCCCTTGCAGAAGCACCTCTATAGTGTCACCATCAATAACGGTGACGAGGCTGGCAGCGTCAAGCCCAGGTGTGGGGGTGTTCTCAGGAAGGGGGGATGGCGTGGAGGAGGGCGTTTCGGCGGGTGCCGTCGTATTGGTCGGTGCGGTCTCCGTAGCAGGAGGCAAGGTTGAGGCGACAGAGGACTCGGATTCTGCCAAAGCCGCAGGTTGCGTTAGCCGAGGCGTGGGTGCCAGCCTGGTCGGAGTGGCGGCTCTCGAAGCCAGTGTCGGTGTGTGCGGGAGCAGGGCGGCGGTGATAGGTTGGGGCAATGCCGGGGCGGGAACCGGTTGCGTGGTGCGACTTGCCGCGACCACTACAATGCCGAGCACCACCCCAAGCCATAGGAGGACGCGCCGCCTTCCTAGACGACGTGTTCCCGCACGCTTAGGCTTAGGCTCTGACATCTCCCGTAATCGCTCCTACTCATGACAGAAGGAACATCATGGCTGTCCAGGCAACAGCTTACGAAAACGACGCCCGTGGGATAAATTCCAGGGCTACAGTTTGCCAAGTCTGCTTACGCAGACTGATACATCTAAAACGAGTTTGGTAAGACCTTATGAAATGCCCTAGTCCCCGGAGGGGACTTTGCCTTGTGTAGCCCGCGATTTCAATCGCCGGGCGTCCTATTGCGGCCGTACAACCAACTACTGAAACAAGAGAGCCGATGCCCAGCAAGCGCAACACCAGCACGCACCAGCCTACTCGCCCGGCCGCGTACCCGTCACCTGCCTGGCAATGCGCAACAACAGGTGCGCGAAGGTGGTATTGATCACCTCGAACATCTGCTCCTCGAACGACATCTCGGGTATCCACTGCACCACCGGGCACTCGTTTTCGTCGTTCAACCGGGAGGTAGCGAGACACAAAATGTCGCCTTCCCCGGTATCCATGATCGGCACCAGGTCGCCGGGGAAGAAATCATCGGCCTTGCGCATCAACTCGGTGGCGTACACCACGTTCGGCTCCCCATTGGGCGGCACCCCCAGCCCGAAGATAACCAGCCCCCCGAACGAGCCTGCCCCGTACTTCTGGAGGTAGTCCCGGTACGAGTCCGGGAATGTCACCGCAAGCTGCTGCTCGGCCACCCACACTTCCTCGAACGGCACCCCGCCCGCGAAGTTCGCGTACTCAGGGAAAGCCTCAATCAATTCAGCAGCCTTACGTATAGTAGCCATAGGTTCCCTTCGGGAATTACGAATTACTAATTACGAATTACGGGCCACCCTCTTCAATTCGTAATTAGTAATTCGTAATTGAAACTTACAGTTCTACGACCACGGGCAGCACCATCGGGCGGCGCTTGGTCTGGTCGTAGAGGTATTGGCTGACGGTGTCGCGGATCTTCTTGTTGAGGAAGTTCCAGTCGGGCGTGGTGGTATGGGTGCCGTCGGGGTGAGTCAGGGCTTTCCGGACGCGCTCCTTGGTCTCGTCAAGCAGCACGCCTGCCTCGGCGGCGTATACGAAGCCGCGTGTGACGATGTCGGGGGCGGTCACCAGTTGGCCCGTCTGGCGGTCGATGGTTACCACCACCAGCAGCACGCCGTCGCGGGCCAGCAGTTGCCGGTCGCGTATCACCACCTGCCCGATGCCACCCACGCTCAGACCGTCCACGTAGACGTTGCCGGAAGGCACCCGCCCCGCGATGCGACCTTCGTTGCGGTTCAACTCGACCACATAGCCGTTGTCCACCAGGAAGGTGTTCTCCGGCGGCACGCCCATCGACTGCGCTATCTTGGTATACATCACCAAATGCCGGCGCTCGCCGTGAATGGGTATCACGTACTGCGGGCGCAACAGGTTCAGCACCAGCTTGTGCTCTTCCTGGCTGGCGTGTCCCGACACGTGTACCTGCGCGATGTGGCTGTAGATTACCTCAGCGCCCTTCACGAACAGGTTGTTTATCACCCGCCCCACGCTCGTCTCGTTGCCGGGTATGGGAGAAGCCGAAAGGATGTAGGTGTCGCCCGGCTTCACGCTCCAATGGCGGCTGTCGTCGTTGGCGATGCGCGACAGGGCCGAAGTCGGCTCGCCCTGCGCCCCGGTGCAAATCACCAACACCTCGTTGTCGTACAGCTTGCCGGTTTCGCCCACCGGTATCACGAGGTTGTCGGGTATCTGCAAGTAGCCAAGCTCCACGGCCACCTGCACGTTGTTCTCCAGGCTGCGGCCCAACAGCGCCACCTTGCGCCCGTGCTTGTAAGCCAGGTCCATAATCTGTTGCACGCGCGATATAAGCGAGGCGAAAGTGGCGATTATCACGCGTCCCGAGGCGTTGGCGATGATGGGGCCGAGCGTGCGCCCCACCGCCTGCTCCGATGGCGTGTAACCCGGCGTCTCGACGTGCACGCAGTCGCTGAACAGGCCCAGCACGCCCTCGTCGCCCAGGCGTTGCAGGGTCGCGAAGTCGGGCGGGTACCCGTCCACAGGCGTAGGGTCGAGCTTGAAGTCGCCTGTATGCACGATTGTGCCGATGGGCGTATGTACTGCAATCATGCTGGCGTCGGGTATCGAGTGGCAGGTATGGATGAACTCCACCCGCAACTCCCCAAGCTGGATGACGTCGCCCGCGTGCACCTCGCGCAGGTCGGTGCTTTCCAGCAGACCTCGCTCCCGTAGCTTATTCCGTATCAGGCCCAACGTGAGCGGTCGCGAGTAGACCGGGGCGTTCAACTGGGGCAGCAGATATGCCAGCCCGCCTATGTGGTCCTCGTGCCCGTGGGTGATCACTATGCCCCGGATGCGGTGCTCCTTGCCCTCTAAGTAGGTGATGTCCGGGAGCAGCAGGTCGATGCCGAGCATCTCCTCTTCGGGGAAGCCCATGCCCACGTCTATAATGACAATATCCTCACCGTATTCGACTACGGCCATGTTCTTACCGACTTCGCCCAGCCCGCCTATCGGTATCATGCGCACGAACTCGGTCGTGGGCTGCGGGTCTAGATACGCGCTTTCTACTCTTTGCCTATTCATTATTCCTTATGCGCGAGGCAATCTGCGACACTAGTTCGTCCCTGTTTTCGACCCCACCATGAATGGGTACCGTATATGCGTGCGCCTGGGTGTGCAGGAACCGCAACAGCGGATTGCCAAGCTGGCTGTCCACTTGCGGCCTGTAACTTTCGCGTACTTGCAGGGCGAGAGCTTGCGGCTCGGCCTCACTCTCCTCTTCTTCGTTGTTTGTACCGTCCGGCGGTAGTGCCGGTGTGGTTGTGTTATCGTCCATTTCCTTCGGGTCTTCTTCCCCCAGGAAAAAGCGTGCTATACGCCCTCGTCGTTGCTCCGTCTTGAAGCCCGCCAGTTGCGCCCACGGGAGGAGCAGGGACAGGCCCCCGATGCTGGTGTAACGTAGCCCCTCGGCGGTGACGAAGTAGCGACTATTGATCTCTTCAAGCAACGTCCAGGCCACCAGGGGTGCAATCACGGCTATACCGAGCATCAGCAGCGCCGATACCCACTCGGCACCCTCAATCCCCCGGTCCAGGATGGTGACCAGGCTCCATACCGCGAACACCTCTAGGCTGAGCACGCCAATCAGCAGGATAATCCCCTGCCGCCTGCCCTCGCGCGACATCCTGTACTCGTTCGATATTGAGGACGTGAGTGCCTGGGCGGGTGCGGCGCTCGGCTGCGCATCGACATTGGACATAGGTGACTCGCTACTTTACAGGTCGAAGAATGACATTTGCTTGTACTGCGGCCCCGACTTCTTCTTGCTGCGCCTCGGTGACGGTTTGGCTTTGGGTGCCTCTGGGGCGGTTGCCTGCGCCTGCGGTGCCTGAGCGACCTCCAGTTCTCCAACAGGCGCGCTCTCCGGCGCGGTATACTCCGCCGTGACTTCCCGCACCGTGGGAGGGGCCGAGTTGCTAGCTACGACGGCCGGTGCGGCTACTTCCGTTGCTTCAGGAGCATCAATCACGGTGCCGGTCGCAGGTGCGTGGATTACCTCGGCCCTGGCTTCCTCCGCCGCCTCCACGCGCCGTTGCGGCTCAACCATCATGGGGCGCGTAGATAGACTGTGGGCGGCCTCCTCGATGAACAGCGGCAGCTTGCGGAAGTCGTCGCGGATGATGTCGGCAAGGCTGGCCTGGTGCAACCCGGCCGCCGGGTGGTACATCGCCACGCACAGCCGCCCGTCAACCACGCGCGCCGTGCCGTGGATCTGGCTAATCCGCTCGCCGGGGAAGAAGCGCGACATCGAATGCCTGCCCAGGGTGACTATCACCTTCGGGTTGATGAGGGCAATCTGCCGCTCCAGGTAGGGCGCGCAGGCCATTTTCTCGTCCGGTTCGGGGTCGCGGTTGTTCGGCGGGCGACATTTTACCACGTTGGTTATGTAAACCCGCTCCCGCTGCAACCCGGCGAGCGCTAATAGCTCGTTGAGAAAGCTGCCCGCAGGCCCGACGAAGGGACGGCCCTGCTTGTCCTCATGATAGCCGGGGCCTTCACCGATGAACATCACGTCGGCACGAACGTAGCCTTCGCCGGGCACGGCGTTGGTGCGCGTCTTAGCGAGGCGACATAGCTGGCAGGTCCTGACCTGTGCCTCCAACTCCCTCATCCCCGACAGCCGGGGCGACGCACTCTTTCCGCCCTCTCCCTCGGACGCGGTGTTCGTCATGGGCCTATTATACTAGATTCCTTCAGCGCGGGCGCGGTCTGCTACACCCTCTCGCGCCAGTAGTCGAGCGTATCGCGCAACGTCTGCTCGTAAGGGATGGTAGGCTCCCAGCCGGTGGCCTCTTTGAACTTGGTGGCGTCGGCCCAGAGGATCATCACGTCGGAGGGGCGCAAGCGGGTGGGGTCCACGCGCACTTCAACCTCCACCCTGGACATGCCCAGGAGCATATCGAGCACTTCCTGCATGGTGCGGGTGTTACCGGAGCCGATGTTGTACACGTCGCCGGGCCGGCACTTCTCCAGCAGCAGCCAGTAGGCGCGCACCATGTCGCGCACGTCGGTGAAGTCGCGCTTGCTCGTCAGGTCACCCACGTGGATCACCGGCTCGCGCTTGCCCTTCTCGATTTCGGCTATCTGCTTGGCGAAGGAGGAGTCCACAAAGTTCTCGCCACGACGCGGGCCGCTGTGGTTGAAGCCTCTCGACACGATGCTCTTGATGCCGTAGCTCTGGTGGTACTGGTAGGCCAGCATCTCCTGCGTGACCTTGCTTACCGCGTATGGTGAGAGGGGCCGTAGCGGGTTGCTCTCCTTCATCGGCACTTCGTCTGGGTAGACCATCCCGTACTCTTCCGAAGACCCGGCTATCTGGATGAGTGGGTCTATTCCTGCTTCCCGGATCGCCTCGAAAATATTCAACTGGCCCAGGATGTTGTCCTGTAGCGTCGCTGATGGGGAGTTCCACGACGTGGGCACGTGACTCTGCGCCGCCAGGTGGAAGATGCGGTCGGGACGCACCGCGCCAATCAGCTTATGTGTGCTGAATGGATCGAGCAGGTCGCAGTCTATCAGGTTGACCTTGCCAGGTTGGAAGGCCTGCTCTATCGTCTCGACGCTCGCCACCCCAGGCTCTATCATGTTCACTTGCAGGCTTGTGTCCTGCATATGCTCCAGCCTGCTTCGGCGACGATAAATACCGAAAATCTGCACGTCGGCGTGCTCGGCAGCCAGGAACTCGGCCATGTGACTACCCGCGAACCCGGTGATGCCCGTTACCAGTACTCTCAAAACTCACTCCTTCGAACTTTAGTCACGCTATTATAAGGTATTGTCGGGGCTGTACGTGGACAACACGTAACACGTAACACGTAACACGTAACACGTAACCGGTAACCCGTAACCTGTAACTCGTAAGGGTGCTATAGATAACAGTAGGGCTTGTAGGGTAAATAGTCCCCGTGCCCCTTTACGAGTTACGAGTTACGCGTTACGTGTTACGCATTACTCCCCATCGTCCGCCGTATCTTCCCCGCTACTTCGTCCAATTCCTGGCGGGGTGGGTATACGCTCCAATCTCCGTCGATCTTGAAGGTGTCGCCCTCGAAGCGCGGGAAGACGTGCAGGTGGACGTGAAAGACCTCCTGGCCCGCTGCCTCTCCGTCCGCCAGGAAGAGGTTGATGCCCTCGCATCTTATACCTGAGCGCCTGATTGCCTCCTGCACGCGCATCGCTACCCTGAACAGGTGCGCGCCCGTTTCCTGGTCCATGTCTGACAGGTAGGTGAAGTGCCTCCTGGGTATTACCAGCACGTGCCCGGTGTTGACCGGCTGGATGTCCATGAAGGCGACTGCTAGAGCGTCCTCGTAGACCATGCTCGACCGCGATTCGCCCGCGACAATGTCACAAAAGACGCAATCACTCATCGCCAGGAGCGGGCACCACAGCCCCTATCTCCACGCGCCCACCTGATAGACGGTTGGTAGCGCCTACGGTTGCGTTGTCGCCCACTATCGTCATCCCAGAGATGTCGCACTCCGCACCGATCATGGCACCGCGCCCGAAGAGGGAGTCGGACGACCTGCTCACCGCGCCGAAAGTGACCTCGCTAAAAGCAATCACGTTCTCGACCTGCGCCTCTTCGCCTACGTGACAGCCATCACCGAGAGATGCAGGCCCGGTCACGGCGGAGTTGGCGCGCAGCGTGCACCCCCTGCCGAGCACCACCGGCCCCGTCAGGCGCGCACCCTTGTCGATGAAAGTGCCTTCCCCCGCCCACACGCCGTCCTGCACCTTCTCGCCCTCGGGTTCCAGCGAATACTTGAGCCTGCCAATGAGCAGGTCGTTCTGCGCCTGCAAATACCGCTCCGGCGTGCCCATGTCGAGCCAGTACGCCCCCGAACGGTAGCCGTACAGCGGCTTGTCCTCCTGCAACAGCGTGGGGAAGAGGCCATACTCGACGGAGTAGGGGCGTCCGGCGGGTATCTCGTCCAGGAAGCGCGGCTCGGAGATGTAGTCCAGCACGTCGGTCTCCATGACGTAAGTGCCGGCGTTGATCCACTTCGACTCGGTGGTGCCGGGCTTCGGCTTCTCGAGGAAGCGTTGCACGCGACCTCCCTCGTCCACCTCCACCACGCCGTAGGAGCTAACGTCCTCCACGGGGGTCAGCGAAATGGTGCAGAGCGAACCGTTCTCCCGGTGGAAGTTGACCATGTCGGTTAGGTCGAGGTCGGTGAGCACGTCACCGTTGAATACCAGGAAGGTCTCGCCCCTGTCCAGGTTCTGCTCCACGTTCTTGATAGCCCAGCCGGTATCGAGCGGCTTGTCTTCCTTCACGTAGGTGAGTTTCACCCCCAGGTGCGAGCCGTCGCCGTAAGCAGGCTCGAAGCTCTCGGAGCGATAACCTACGGCGAGGATGATGTCGGTGATGCCGTGCGTCTTGAGCAGGAACAGAACGTGGTCCAGGAAGGGCCGATTCAGCAACGGCAGCAGCGGCTTCGGCGTGCTATTGGTGAGAGGCCGCAGCCGGGTGCCCTGGCCGCCTACTAGGATGATTGCTTTCATGGGTGGGTTCTGAAACGTGAAACGTGAAACGTGATGCGGCTTGCTCGATGGGGTTCGTGGGTGCCAACTTGTTCCTTTATCGGAACCACACTCCCCTCTGTCATCCTGAGCGTAGCGAAGGATCTCAAATGGTGGCCTTCCATACCAGTTGGGTTTCAACACCACCGTTACGTTTGTTCAACACCATCGCCGCACCACCTTCTTGAGATCCTTCGCTACGCTCAGGATGACAGAAGGGGCTTTGGTCCTGCGTAACCGGCTGATGCGTCTCCGCGCACCCGCTGCCTCAAGCCGCATCACGTTTCACGTTTCACGTTTCAGCTCTAACTCTCTCCCTCCAATAATCTAGTATGTCCCGCAGGGTCTGCTCAAAAGGTATCTGTGGGATCCAGCCGGTGCGCTGATTGAACCGGGTAGCATCGCACACCAGCACCGGGATGTCGGACGGGCGCATGCGGGCGGGGTCCTGGCGCACTTCCACCGGCACCTTGCTGCCGGACAGAAACGCATCGAGCAGCGATTGTATCGTGTGCGCCTTGCCGGAGCCTATATTATACACCTCACCAGGCTCGCCCCTTGTAATCGCCAGCAGGTACGCACGCACCATGTCGCGTACGTCGGTGAAGTCCCGTTCGGCTTCCAGGTTGCCCACATGGAGCACCGGCTCCTGCAACCCTGCCTCTATGCGTGCCACCTGCCGGGCGAAGGCGGCGGCGACAAAGTTCTCACTCTGGCCCGGCCCGATGTGGTTGAAGGCCCGCACGCGAATGGTCTGCTGGCCCCAGCTGAGGAAGTGCTGCAAAGCAAGCGCGTCCTGAGCTATCTTGCTCACCGCGTAAGGGTTGTTGGGCCGGAAGGGGGTATCCTCGTCAATCGGGATGTCCTCCGGCCTGACCAGACCGTATTGCTCGGACGAGCAGGCCACCAGTATGCGAGCATGGGGCACCACCGCCCGCAGGGCCGTCAGCAGGTTCAGTTGGCCCACGACATTGCCGGTGAAGGTGCCTTCGGGGTCTTTGAAGGCCTGCTGAACGTTGCTCTGGGCCGCCAGGTGGAAAACGAAGTCGGGAGCTACACGCTCTACCACCCGCTCAGTCTGCGCCGCGTCAAGCAGGTCGCAAGCCAACGTGCTCACCCGCTCGCTATCGCCAGCCTCCCGCGCCTGAGAGCGGGTTGTAAGGAAGATGTGCCAGTCCCTCTTGTCGAGCAGGTGCGCGAGCAGGTGCTTGCCCACGAATCCGCCCGCCCCGGTCACTAAGGCGCGGACCGGGGCGGCGGGTGCGTTCGTATCTTCCACCGTCTAGCGTTGGGTGCTTGAGGCGACCTTGCTATCCGACTCGGCATGGCGGCCGTTGCCGTCGTTCCTGGCCTGGCCTTCCTTGCCACCCTGAGATGCCTGGTCCAGCCCGGCCTCGGACCGCAGGATGTCGGCCTTGTCGGTCTCTTCCCACGGCGCGGTAATGTCATGCCGGCCAAAGTGGCCGTAGGCGGCGGTGGACTTGTAGATCGGCTGGCGCAGGTTCAAGTCGCGGATGATAGCGCCGGGCCGCAGGTCGAAGTGCTTGTCGATAAGCTCGACAATCTGCTCGTCACTGATGCGCCCGGTGCCGAACGTCTCCACCGCGATAGAGATGGGCCGTGCCACGCCGATAGCGTAGGAAAGCTGTATCTCGAAGCGGTCCGCGATACCGGCGGCCACGATGTTCTTAGCCACGTAGCGGGCGGCGTAGGCAGCCGAGCGGTCCACCTTCGTCGGGTCTTTGCCGGAGAAGGCCCCACCGCCGTGCCGGGCTATACCGCCGTAGGTGTCCACGATGATCTTGCGCCCGGTGAGACCCGCGTCGCCCTTCGGACCGCCAATCTCGAACTTGCCGGTTGGGTTGACGAAGTAGCGAGTGTTCTCGTCAAGTAGGTCACGCGGAATGACCTTGAAGATCACCTCGCGCTTGATCGCCTCTTCTATCTCGTCATGTGTCAGGTCGGGTTCGTGCTGGGCAGAAACCACCACAGCATCCACACGCACAGGCTTGCCGTACTGGTACTCAACCGTCACCTGCGCCTTGCCATCGGGGCGCAGCCAGTTAAGGGTGGTGGTCTTGCGCACCTGGGCCAGCCGCTTGGTCAGCTTGTGGGCCAACGCGATGGTGAGGGGCATCAGCTCCTCGGTCTCGTTGCAGGCAAAGCCGATCATCATGCCCTGGTCGCCCGCGCCGATAGACTCTATCCTGTCGTCCTCGCTAAGCTCACCTTGCTTGGACTCCAGCGCCTCATCGACGCCCATCGCAATATCCGGCGACTGCTCGTGGATAGACACCACTACAGCGCATGTCTCGGCGTCAAAGCCGTACTTGGCGCGCGTGTATCCGGCCTGCGTAATCGTGTCGCGGGCGATCTTCTGCACGTCCACCCAGGCGGTGGTGGTAATCTCGCCCATGACAACGATCAGGCCGGTAGTGGTGGCCGTCTCGCACGCCACGCGAGCATCAGGGTCCTGCGCCAGTATCGCATCGAGCACCGCGTCCGAAATCTGGTCGCATAGCTTGTCCGGGTGCCCCTCCGTCACGGATTCCGACGTAAGGAACAGCTTCGGCGACGACATAAACGTCGAGGTATGAGTGCCTTGGTTCTTTGCCATTATTTCCTCCATTTGGGATTTCGGAATGAGGATTTCGGATTTAGTAGGTATCCAACAAATCCGCATTCCGAAATCCTAAATCCCAAATCCTCCTACGTTCCGCTCTCCCAGGAGGCCAGGTACTTCTTCTGCTCCTCGGTAAGCTCGTCAATCTGTATGCCCAGGGAGATGAGCTTGAGCATGGCGATTTCGTGGTCTAGCTCCTGAGGGATGACGTACACTTTCGACTCAAGTTGCGGGCCATTCTTGACCATGTACTCGGCTGCCAGCGCCTGGTTGGCGAAACTCATGTCCATCACCGAGGCTGGGTGGCCTTCGGCGGCGGCCAGGTTCACCAGGCGGCCGTCGGCAAGCAGGTAGAGCTTGCGGCCGTCGGGCATGTTGAACTCCTCAACGAAGTCGCGCACTATCTGCCCGCGCTGCCCACCGGCCAGGTCCACCAGGGCCGGGATGTTGATTTCGTCGTTGAAGTGGCCGCTGTTGCACATAATAGCGCCGCTCTTCATCACTTCCATGTGCTGGCGGTCGATCACGTTCAGGTCGCCCGTCACGGTAACGAATATGTCGCCCACCTTGGACGCCTCAAGCAGGGGCATTACCTCGTAGCCTTCCATGACGGCTTCGAGGGCGCGTACCGGCTGCACTTCGGTCACGACCACGCGTGCACCCATGCCACGCGCACGCATGGCGATACCGCGACCGCACCAGCCGTAGCCGCAAATCACCATGATTTTGCCGGGCAGCAAGATGTTGGTGGCGCGCAGGATGCCGTCTATGGTGCTCTGGCCCGTGCCGTAGCGGTTGTCGAACAGGTGCTTGGTGTCCGACTCGTTCACGGCGATCACCGGGAACTTGAGCACGCCGTCCTTCTCCATCGCCTTGAGGCGAATCACGCCGGTGGTGGTCTCCTCGCTGCTGCCGACCACGTCGTTGAGCAGGGAATGGCGCTCCTCGGCGGAAAGGTTGCTCGCCCAGGAGCTTACCTGTGGGTGCACGTCGTCCAGGCGGTCGAGCGCGATGAAGAGCATGGAGGATACAAGGTCCGCGCCGTCGTCCATCGTTATCTGCGGGCGGTGGTTGAGGGCCGACACGATGTGGCTGTAATAGGTGTTGGTGTCCTCTCCCTTTACGGCGTAGGTGCTGATGCCGTACTCCTCCACCAGCGCGGCGGCCACGTCGTCCTGGGTGGACAGCGGGTTGGAGCCGCAGAGGGTCAGGTCGGCCCCGCCCGCCTTGAGGGTGCGCATCAGGTTGGCGGTCTCCGCGGTTACGTGGAGGCAGGCGGAGAGGCGCAGCCCCTTCAGCGGCTGCTCCTTCTCGAAACGCTCGCGTATGATGCGCAGCACCGGCATCTCGGCCTCGGCCCACTCGATGCGGTTGATGCCCTTTCGCACCAGCGCCGGGTCGGTGCCCTTGATGTGGGACTTTACGCGAGTGCCCTCGCTCTCCAGGATCGTTGTTTGTGGTTTTGCTTCAAGTACCATTCGATTTCACACTCCTAATTTGTGGTTCAACTTCGTGCCGGCAACTTACAGGTTACTTGCTGTCGCCGTTCGTTTTGCTCTTACTGGAACTGAGATGCGTCTCCCGAACGTGAACATCGGGATTGTCTTGCTCCTCCATCTTCGTCTCCACCAGGTGCAACAATTCATCCACGTCGAACGGCTTGTACAGCACGCCGACGTTCTTGGACACCAGGTAGCCTTCGTTGCCTTTTAGATCGTTGATCGCGCCGCTACAGACGATTATAGGGATGTTCATTGTCTCGCGGTCCATCTTCAGCGACTGCACAAATTGCCAGCCAAGCTGCTCCTGGCCGAAGAGGTGGTCGCTGATGATAAGGTCGGGCTTGACCTCCTTGACGAACTCGATCATCTGAGGCTGGAAAGAGGTGAGGGTCACTTCGTACCCCGCTTCCTCATGTAGAATTTGCTTGAATAGCTCCAGTATCTCCTCGGTGTCGTTCACCACCAGGATGTGCTTGGCCCTACCCTGCCCTTTGCCCTTGTGATCGGACATAGCTACTTTACCTCCTCCACTGCCCCAAGCGCCTCTGCTACAATCAACTCATCGCCGAAGTTTTCGACGTAACGCCGGGCGAATTCTTCCCGCGTATATGTATGGGTCTGCGTGCCGTACTGTTCGACCGCGTACACGGCGGCCAGGGAAGCCACGCGTCCGGCCCGCTGTATGTCCAGGCCCGACTCTAGCGCGAACACCAGCCCGCCCAGGTACGCATCACCCGCGCCCACCGGGTCCACTACCTCCGTCGGCCTGGCAGGCGGGATGGCGGCCACTTCGTCGCGGGTCATGATTACCGAGCCGTGTTTGCCTTTCGTGGTGACCACCATCTCGGCGTGCTCCAGGATGCCCTGCTGGTCCATGCCGGTCTTGTCCTTGATTAGCTCGTACTCGTAGTCGTTGGCGACCACCACTTTGGCACCGCGTACGCCCTCGCTCAATTCTTCAGGGGTCATGCGGATGATCTGCCAGATGGGGGACCAGATGTAGGGCACGCCCATCTCCTGGCACTCGCGGGTGAACTTAACGATAGGCTCCGGCTCGGTGGGGCCGATCACCACGTAGCCTAGCTCGTCGCGTGGCACCTCGTGCAGGGAGCGCTGCTTGTCATGGGCCATCGCGCCGGTGTAGAAGCCAGTAATCTGGTTGTTGTCCATGTCGGTGGTGATATAGCAGGTAGCCGTGAACTCCTCCGGCACCACCTTCACGAAACGGGTGTCTATGCCGTGCCTGCTCATCCAGGCTTCGTAATCGGCCCAGTCGTTAGCGCCTACTGACGTAAACACCGCAGGGGGCCTGCCCAGCAGGGCCATGGTGTAGGCGATGTTGGCGGCTACGCCGCCGCGCTGCCGCTTGAGAGTGTTGACGAGGAAGGAGAGGTTGAGGACGTGTATCTTCTCCGGCAGGATATGGTCCTTGAAATGGCCGGGGAAGTTCATGATATTGTCATATGCGACAGAACCGGTAATGAAGGTGGTCATTAAGTTACCGCGATTCTCCTCGTGTCGAAGATAACACCCCTTCTGCTTGCACGGCCTGTGCCACAGAGTCAGCGCCGTGCCGCAACCGCCAGGAAAGGGCCGCCGACTGCCGCAGGCCCTCTTCAAACGGGGGCCGTATCAAGCCGGACTCAGTGATTATACAACTAACAAGACTAGCGGGCGAAACGTCGAAGGCGGGGTTATAGACAGTCGCCTGCTGAGGGGCAACTAGCCTGCCCCCGTGGTGAGTCACTTCGTCGGCGTGCCGCTCTTCGATGACGATATCAGCACCACCGGACATGTGCGGGTCAATAGTGGAGGAGGGAGCGGCCGCATAATAAGGAAGGCCGTGCGCGTTGGCGAGCACCGCCAGCCCATACGTGCCGATCTTGTTTGCCACGTCGCCGTTGGCGGCTATCCGGTCGGCCCCGGTGATTACCACGTCAACACGTCCGGCTTTCATGAGGGAGGCCGCCATGCTGTCAGCGATGAGGGTGTAGGGGATGCCCCACTGCCCCAGTTCCCAGGCGGTCAGGCGAGCGCCCTGCAAGAGGGGCCGAGTCTCGTCCACCCAGACATGAAGTTTCTTTCCCTGCTTGTGTGCCGTGTAAATAACACCCAGTGCCGTACCGATGCCCCCCGCCGCGAGCGGCCCCGCGTTGCAGTGGGTGAGCA
>JALZHI010000242.1 GCA_030913985.1 Chloroflexota bacterium
CCCAAATACCACCTTTGTCTTCGTCCCTCAGCACCATAAGAAACCAGTAGCACGACGGTGAGGGACGAGATTTCTCACTGCGTTCGAAATGACAGGGTGGGGCTGATGTGCTCCTCTCATAGCCAAGGGTTATGAGATACCCTCAAGGCAAGCAAAAATCCCGCTCTGCGCGGGATTTTTGCTTGCTTTATTCGCGTGCCTTTTGCGCTAAGGTCTTGGGGCTACCGCACCGCCGGGTAGGGTCAGCGGCACGTCGGTTTTGGTGGTGCTGGGCAGCAGGGGCACCTTGTAGCTGTCGCGGAAGTCGCCCGCCGCGGGCTTGAACGTGCCGTCCAGGCGCACCAGGCCGAACCACGCCTGGATGGTTGGCTCGATGTAATGGTTGGGGTTGCCGAGGGGTTGGTCCCAGAGGGTCCACTGTATCAGGCCCGCGATGTCGTTGGCGGCCACGTCTCGGATCATCGCCTGGTAGAGGAACTGCTGGGTCGCCTCGTCGTAGCGTGCCTGTGGAGTGGAGAGCCTGCCCGGCCCGCTCGGCCAGCCCATCTCCCCTAGCAGTATAGGCTTGCCGGTGCGCCTCTTGGTCTCGGCTATCTGCCCGCTCAGGCCGCCCGCCTCGTAGCTGTGGAAGCCGACGAAGTCCACGATGTCGAGCAGCTTCTTGCCACCCGCGTCGAGCCACATCGTCTCGTAGCTTGCCACGCCGACCGTGAGCGGGTGCACTTTGTCGATGGCCCGCACCTCCCGCGCTATATCCTCGGACCAGGCTATTACGCGGGCGGGGCCTTGCAGCTTCCAACTTTTGTAGTTCTCCGGCTCGTTGTGCAGGTCCCAGGCGAACACGCGGTCGTCGTTGGCGAAGGGGCCCACAACGGCGCGCAGGTAGTTGACCTGGCGGCGGTACTCGGCGGTGCCGGCCTCGGGGAAGCTATCGCTCCAATCGAACGGGACGAACATCACCTTCATACCGTGCTCGGCGGCCAATTGCAGGAACTGGGTCATGTAGTTGACTAGGTCGCCCCGCATCTCGGAGCAGTTGTCGGGGCGGCGCTCGCATCCCTCACCCCACACCAGGTCCATGCCCATTGGTGTGTCGTACGGTATGCCGATGCGGATGGTGTTCATACCAAGCTCGCGCGCCTTTTGTAGCTCCTGCCACACCTTCGAGGCGTCCCACTCGGCCCAGGTATTCACGCCCGCCCTGTCGCTGCGCCAGTAGTTGGTGCCCTTGAGGCGCACCGGCTCGCCACGGTAGTAGAACTTGCTCCCCTCGATGTGCAGGAAGGTGTCGTTCGCGCCGGGACGCGGCACGGCGGTAGGGTTGGGCGTGGGTGTGGGCGCGGCGGGGGTGGTGTAGCGCCAGGTGTAGTAGTGCTGGCCCACGTTGCCCATCTGCACCTGCCACTCCGGGGCGAAGCTGGGTATGTAAGTCAGCACCCGGCGCTGGTAAAGCTGCAACAGCACGCGCGTCGGCTTGCCGTCTATGGCAACGGTGGCCCAGTAGGCCTCGGTGATGGGGTAGCCGAGCACGTACACAGGGTCGAACAGCGCGCCCTCTCGCAGCGTGCCATCCTCGCTCACCAGGCCGCGCGTCTGCATGAACCGCTCAAATACTTCGGGGATGTTATGCCCGGTCTCCTGCGCGTAGGCGGTGTAGCGCACCTCACTGCTCTGCAAAGCCCCCACGACCCCGGCCTTGTTGATGGTGGCAAGCACGGGTGAGCCAACAGAAGAAGGCACGCGACGGTCCGGCATGCCCGGCAGGGAAGCTACCTGGCGGAAGGAGCTATAGAGGGGCGTGTCGTCGCTGGCTTGAGCAACAGCGTCTCCGGCTACAGGTACGGCGGCGGGGGTGCGCGTTTCGTAGCTACTGGAACCCACCTGCACGCGGCCGCTCACCAACTCCACCACGAGCAGGCCCGTGGTAGTGGACCAGGGATCGGAGGGGTCGGTGACGGCGGGGTTGGCCTCCATGCGGGCCTTGTCGAAGTACTGCACGGTGCGCGTGCCACCGGGTGCACCGTCGAACGGCTCGGTTCGCACCTCCCCCGGCTGCGGCCCCCACAGCCACGAGCGCGACACGGCACCCTGCGCCACGGGACGGTCGGTGCGCGACCACACCCGCTCGAACTGCGACAGGGCAAAAGTAGGGGCGGAGGCCGCACTGCGGGCGGACGTGGGGAACTCTGCCGCTACTAAGGGCAAGAGCAAGGCGAGCATGAGCCAGAGGCTAACGGACCGGCGACGAGGCATTGGGGGTACTTTCTAGAAACAGGACAACACGAACACGCACATAAGCAAGGGCTATTGCTAATTGTGACAAAGCATACGGGTGAATGTCAATAGAGGATTAAGCCAAACCGGCGCCGTGCCAAAGCCAGATATCAGCACCCAAAGCCCCTTCTGTCATCGTGAGCCTCCCCTTTGTCATCCTGAGCGTAGCGAAGGATCTCAAGAAGGTGGAGAGGGATGCTGTCAAATCGCGGCCACCAAGCCTTGCCCTTGTCACTCCGAGTGCTATACCCACAAATTAATGTAAACATGAGAAGCTACCTGGATGAGAACAGCCCAAGAGATCCGACTGACAACAGAAGAGAGAGGCACCCTCAACAAGCTAAGTGCAAGCACATAAATATTAGTGGGTAGCGCCAATGATGGAGCGCACGCGAGCGGGAGTTTGATTGTGGCGATGGAAGAATTCGTAAGTGGCCTCAACGAGGGCTTTCATCGTGTCGAACAA
>JALZHI010000243.1 GCA_030913985.1 Chloroflexota bacterium
TAGTGTCTAACGCTGCAGGCTTCAACGAGGCAGTAAGCGGGCAGTTCTACGCAGACGTACCGGAAGAGGGACAGGGCAGCCAGTTCTACGAGTGGATCATGCGCCTGACCAACAGGGGTGTCATGAGCGGCTACCCGTGTGGTGGGCCAGGAGAGCCATGTGACGGTCAGAACAGGCCCTACTTCAGGTGGAACGCCCAGGTGACGAGGGGGCAAGCCTCAAAGATTGTGGCTAACACCTTCTTCCCCAACTGTGAGGACCGTGTGCAAGACAAGTAGCGGTTAGGCAAGCAACGTAAGCAAAGAGGGGAGGCTACTTGGCCTCCCCTCCTTGTTCTATGACGCGGCAATTGTAGCAACCACCGTGGTTACGGTTGACAGCCGCTTCTACCTCTGCTACAATCCTGACAGCTAGGTCATCGCTACCACACAAGTACGTATTACATCTATTAAACCTCAATAAGCTCACCTCCCGAGCTGCGTATGCTCTAGCCTATTCGTCGAATAACCAGGTACCTCGCGCTCTGTGGTATTCGCACTCTCGTGAGGGTAAGCACCGCGTGAAAAAAAGCCCTACGCTCAAGTATGAGTGGGGCACGCGCGGTTTGGGCGTCTTACCTCGCTGTGGGCGCGATACCTTCCAGGAACGCGATGTTACCCATTCGGCAGAGAAGGAGATAGTTCTATGAAAGAAGTGAGTTTGCAAGGAAGAAATTGGAAGCCGTGGGCCGTCCTGATGATGATGATGTTCGTGGCGGTAATGTCTGCGGGCGCGGCCTTCGCTGCGTTGCCGACCGGCAAGGGCCTGCCCGCGGCACCGAACGCGCCCCACGCCGTCCTGCACGACCAGTTCGACGGTGCCAACGGCGCTGTCTTTTCGACGTGCAACAGCGGCAACTGCAACGACAACCGCCACAGCCAGGCGGCGGACGATTTCACAGTGCCTGGTGGGCAGACATGGACCCTTACCGGAGTGGACGTGATTGGTAACCTTATCGGCGGCTCTACCCAGCCGGGTTCGTTCAATGTGTTCTTCTACTCGGATAGCAGTACACTTCCAGGCACCCCTGTTTTCAGCTATACCACCGGCACCTCTTATGTTACGGATGGTACCGCGTACACGATCACAATACCGTCCACCGTGCTGAGTCCTGGCACTTATTGGGTGTCGGTGCAGGCCAATACGACCGTCACGGGTAACAACTGGCAGTGGGCTAACCGTGCCAATACGCCGCCGACCGTCGGAACTTCGACTATCGGAGCGGCATTCCGCGGCACCGTGGTTGGAGGCTGCACGAATTGGAACCGCAAGCCCAACTGCTTTAGCGGGACCTACAGTGGCGAACCGGAGCAGGTGTTCCGGCTGCATGGCACCGCGGACGTGGATGCGACCGCCACGCCCACCAATACGAACACTCCTACGCAGACAGCCACAGCGACACACATAGTGCAGCCCGAACTATATTGCCAGATTACCGGAGGGAGTGACCCCATCCAGTCAACTACGAACTTCGGCAGTCAAACCGCCGATGACTTCGTGGTGCCTGCCGGTCCCGGCTGGAGTATTAATCAGGTAGATGTAAATGGGCAACTTAGTGGAGGTGTTACTGAGCCAACCTCGTTCAATGTGTTCTTCTACAATGACAGTGGCACCTTACCGGGCACCAGTGTCGTCACTTACACCGGCCAGACGTATACGAAGAACGTCAGCACCGGCATCTATACAATCAATATCCCTGCGACCAATCTTGCTCCAGGCAGCTACTGGCTATCGGTACAGGCTTCTGGCGGTAGTAATTGGTTCTGGTCTGGTAGAGACCCGCAAACCAACGACGGGGCTGCCATTCGTGGCGGTTCATGCGGCGCCAATTGGGTTGACAGAAGTAGCTGCTCCGCGACGTCGCCCTACACTACCCAGGACCAGGCGTTCTGCGTGCGAGGCGCTGATATACGCACGCCTACAGTAACAAGCTCCTCAACCAGCACACCCACTAATACGGCTACCAACACGAGCACGGCTACTCAGACCAGCACGGCTACCCGGACCAGCACCTCTACGAATACGGCCACTGCGACGACTACCTCTACCTCAACCAGCACACCCACGGGTACCTTCGTCCCACCCACGGCCACGAATACGGCCGTACCTGCCAGCTCTACGGCTACTCGCACCGCTACGGCTGTAGCCAGCAGCACGGTTGTGGTAGCAACGAGCACTGTGGTAGCAACTGCCACGGTATGCACGGTGAACTTCCCCGACAACCAGCCTGGTGACACCTTCTACGAGTACATACAGTGCCTTGCTTGCCGTGGCATCGTCACAGGTTACCCTGATGGTATGTTCCACGCCGAGCGCAACATCACACGTGGGCAGATCTCCAAGATGGTGTCTAACGCTGCGGGCTTCAACGAAGACCCAGGTCCTCAGATCTACCAGGATGTGCCTCCTGGCTCTACCTACTACGCTTACATCAACAGGCTCACCAACAGAGGCATCATGTCAGGATACCCGTGTCCTGAGCGTCCTGAGGGTGACGATTGCGATCCTGACAACCCAGTGATATTCCTGCCGAACGCCAACGCCACACGCGGACAACTCTCCAAGATAGTGTCTAACGCTGCAGGCTTCAACGAGGCAGTAAGCGGGCAGTTCTACGCAGACGTACCGGAAGAGGGACAGGGCAGCCAGTTCTACGAGTGGATCATGCGCCTGACCAACAGGGGTGTCATGAG
>JALZHI010000192.1 GCA_030913985.1 Chloroflexota bacterium
GGCTTTGTGCGTGCAGGACAAGGGCCTGGGTATCGCGCCCGAGCACGTGCCCCACCTGTTCGACAAGTTCTACCGCGCCCAGTGGAACCAGGCCGACAGCGGCTCGGGCACCGGGCTGGGCCTGGCAATCGCCCGCGCCCTGGTGGAAGCGCAGGGGGGCCGCATCTGGGTCGAGAGCAAGGTGGGAGAGGGCACGACCTTCTACTTCACTCTGCCCGTGCTCGCGGTGGAGGGCGAAGATGGGATAGCACAATCGCCTGATGGCCCCGGCACCGTTCCCCCTATTCCCACGACGGCTGCTTCACCAACTAAATAGACGTAAACGCCAAGATGCCAAGGCGCAGAGGACGCGCAGAGATTTGGTAGGGGTGTTCTAAGTACAAAGAGGAGCAGTGTACAACATAACGTACCTTGCTCCTCTTTGTATTCTCTAAACCTCTATACTCTTTGCGCGTCCTCTGCGCACAGCGAAGAATCTCGTCCAACAGCACCCAAGTAGCCCCTTTCTTTGGGCGGCACTCTACCATAAGAAGGGTGAACCCTCGGGGTAGAGGTCGAGATTCTTCGCTGCGCTCAGAATGACAAGGGCGGGGCTTTGGTCGCTGTAATTGCTGTAGGGATTGCTTTGGTACAGTCCGAACTAGGGGTGACACGACACGCCTCGCGCTAAAGACAGACCTGCTGTCTGGACGTAAGCCTACTTATCTGCCACGTTCCAGATGCGGATGCGAGAGCCGCTTGCCGTGGCGACCTGTGTGCCGTCACGGGACCACCGGACGGCTGCAATAGGAGAGCGGTCCCAGGCGTTACCGCTGAGGCTGAGTATCAACCTGCCGTCGGACGCATCCCAAATTCTCAGGCTCTGGTCCGAGGACCCGGAGGCGATTCTTCTCCCGTCGGGCGACCAATCAACGCTTGTTACCTGGTCGGCGTGGCCGGTCAGCGTCTGTATTATCTTCTTGCTTTCGACGTCCCATATATAGACCTGGCCTCCCGCTGCTCCAGAGACCACCCGCTTCTTGTCGGGCGACCAGGCGACGCTTTTGACCGCACCCGCCTCGCTGGGGTGCCGCAGTACCTCATCGCCACCAATAGCGGAGGCGTTCCACAGCCGGACGGCACCTTCGTCAGACGCGGAGGCTAGTCGGGTGCCGTCTGCCGTCCAGGCTACGCTATTGACCTCCCCCTTGTGCCCGACGAGAAAAAGCTCCGGCAGAGGGTGCAGGGTCTGCCCGTTCCAGATGAAGACCGTTTCCCCGCTCGCCCCCGCTATTTTGGCACCGTCCGGCGACCAGTCTATGTCGTTGTTGGGTATGGCGGCATATTGTAGCGGTATAGCCATCCTGCCGCTTGCCAGGCTCAACACCTGGGCGTTGCGACCTATGGCGGCTACCTGTTGGCCGTCGGGCGACCACGACACTCCGGTGGCAAGGCCCTGTAGCTTGAAGCTGTGGGTAATTCTGCCCGTAGCCATGTCCCAGATGCGTATCCGGTTGTCCAGCGAAGCCGAAGCCAGGTACTTGCCGTCCGCCGACCAGTCTATCCTGGTGATGGTCGCGTAGTGCCCTGTGAGGGTGGCGCTTATATGTGAAGCCTCCGCGAGGCCGTTGGCGACCGTAATGCCCGCGCCGACCAGCATGAACAGCAGCGTGATGGCCGCTACCCACATCGAGCGGGGTATTCCTCCCACGCGCAGGGCTTGTCGCTCTACATCGTCGGTGCGTGCCGGCTGCGTTCGTGGCCTTAGTGGCAATTTCATAAGGTTTGGCATCTCTGGCGTAATTGGGACTCGCGTTTAGCGGGCTTTGGTCGCTTGTTTCATGGAAGGTTCCAGCCGCTTCCAGGCTTCCGCGACCGACCGGGCCGCACCTTCGGAAGCGGGGCGTGCCGAGTACCGGGACTGCACGTAAGCCGAGGTAATCTCAGTGATTTCAGGCCGGTGGGCCGCAAGGGCGTTCGCCAGGACCGATTGGTACTCTAAAGGTGTTTGCCCCGGCCTGCGTGGGTGTCCCATTTTTGAAGCCGCCGCCTCTAAGCGTCCGTAAATACGGCGTATCGAGACGGTGCCGCTCCATTCGGGCTTGCCGAGCAACGCGCCGAGGTCGTCAAGGTAATCAACCCTGGCGGCCGGGCGGAGCCTGGATGTAAGCCGCTTCAGCCAGCCGGAGGATTGGCGCTGCAACAACTCGAGGGAGCCGAGGTCCTCGCGCTCTATATCGCCGTCCAACCGCGTGCGCTTGCGCCTCGGGTTCCTCAGTTGCCGTCCCGCCAGCCACACAGCGGCTGCCGCGAGCAACACGGCTGCCACGCCTGTGCTGATCGCCTGTACCTGGGGCGACATGCTGGTAGGGGGGTTGCTTTCGATCAGGTCCCTGAGCGAGGCGAGGCCCGGCCCCAGTCCCACCACGGACGCCACTTGCACGACCGCCAGGGACACAAAGTAGAAAACTGAGTACAGGCCGGTGCCCACCAACGCCAGGGAGCCGCGTATTAGCTTCTCAAAGGTGGAGAGCAGGTTCTGGCCGCCGAACAGTCCCGCGAACGAGCCGACCACCAGCACGCCGCCGACGCTCGCCAGCAGCACGAAGAAGCCCGACCGCCCCATGCTCGTCCTGCCGAACTGGCCCTGGACTACCGCCCGGTTCCCTGCCGCCAGCGCCGCCAGCGCCCACGCGAAGAACCACAGGACCGTCCCTCCCAACTCCAGCCAGAGGAAGTCCCCGCCCGCATCGTACAACAACGCCGCGAGCAGCACGACCGTTCCTAGCAGCACCACCGCTATGCGGAAGGCCCAGTAGGCAGCGTTGAAGTCGAGGTTTTCGGCGGAGCGGTAAACACCCAGCGCCCACAGGATGAAGCTAACTACGACGGCATATGCCCCCACGCTCAACCAGTCGTTTGAGAGTCCCATCACCGACGCGATGGTGAAGGCCCCGGCTGCCACCGATACGGGTAGCCCCACGACGCCCACCAGCACTTGCACGGACCTTACGGGCAGGCGCGTCCTGGTTTGCAGTGCGCTCGCCAGGCCCCAGGCGGCGAACTCACAGGCCCCGAGCAGGAGGGGCGAGGGCACCGGCAGAAAGTCGATGTTGGACAACAATGTCGCGCTCAGGAGCCAGGCGACTGCATATATCCAGCAGCCGTCCATCGCCGCCAGCAGGAGGGGTAGCGCGAGGTCGTTGGACCTGGCCGGTTTTTGTGGTAGCGCCTGGACTAACATCGCTTGGGTCGCCTGTTTCTCAAAGGTGCATCTAAAAGGTCAACTGCTCGATCTCGTTGGCTTTGCCAACTCCGTCCACACTGTAAAACGTGATACCCTGCGCCCGCAAATCGTCGGCCAGATGAGCGCCTGCCGAAGCTGAGGGCCGGTCCGGCCCACCGGTGTGCACCAGGACCACGGGGTAGCCCGACATGCGCAACGCCAGCACCATATCGAGCAGGTCGTCGCCCAGGATGCCGGTGACCAGCACTAGGGTCGCGCCCATCGGCAGGTGGCGTTGCTCCGCGCGCAGCAGGTCCTCCATCGGCAGGCCGGACCAACCCTTGACCCGCGCTAGCTCCTCAAGTATTCGTATCAACTGGTCGGGGTCGCGGCTGGGCGGCACCTTCACCTGCCGGTCCGTGCCTGCCACGAACGAGTTGACCTGCATACCCACCATGTGGCCCTGCTCCAATGCGTGGGCCGCGATGGAAGCCGCCACCACGATAGTAAGCTCCAGCGCCTCTGCGTTAAGCCCCTCGCGCACCTGCACGAAGGTGTCCTGGTTGCAGAACACATAGAGTTGCGGGGTGGCCGCCGGCTCGAACAGCTTGGTTTGCAGCGAGCCTCTGCGGGCGGTAGCTTTCCAGTGGATGGCGCGCGGGTTGTCGCCGTAAGCGTACTCTCGCACGGTGCGCACCCGTACGGGGTCGGTGGCTAGACGTTGGGCGGTCTTGAACTCGCCAAAAGGTTGGTGCGCTACGATGCCGAGGTCTTCCAGGGGCACGTAGCGCGGGTAGACCAGGAGGGTTTGCGGGGTTTCGATGCTGACCTGGCGGCGGAACAACCCGAACACGTCGCCCGACTGTAGCTCCACCGGGCCAAACTCGTGCTCGCCCCTGGCCGTGGCTTTCAGCCTGTAGCGTTTGGTGGCGCGCTCGAACCACCGCAGCGATATGCTGCTGTGCAGCCGGTTGGTGTGGGTGCCCCGGACGTGGTTTTCCGATCCGGCGAAGGACAGCGCCGAAGGGTATTCGTCGCGTATGCCGAGCCAGGGGATGGGCAGCGCCTTCGAGTTGGTGAATACGTGCGCCATGTCCACGTCCTCGCCCCAGAAGGCGCGCGGAGGGCTGAACCGCCGTTCCATGGTGAAGTCGGCAAAGCACCACCGCGCCCACAACCACGCCACCAGGAGAGCCACCGCTATCACGATGCCCACGGCGAAGAGAGGGCGACTGCCGAAGACCACCCCCAGGCCGACCAGGATACCGGCCCCGTATATCCAGGCTTGCGACACCTGGCTGATGGTGCTCGACTCCCTGGCGCTCCCGGTCTCTAGTAGCCGGTTATCGCCTTGTCCGGCGGCATTCCGGCGTAACTTCTTCAGCCCGATCATTAGCGCACGCTCTTTACTAGGATGGGACCGCTACGGGCGTTTCCACCGGCACGGGTACGTTAGCCGCCAACTCCTGTATGATGGAAGCCTTGTCGCGGCCGCGCAGGCGGGTGCGGGTGCCCAGGATGACACGGTGTTCGAGGACCGGCAGCATCATGCGCTTTACGTCGTCGGGCAGTACGTAGTCGCGTCCCTTGATGGCCGCAAGCGCCTGCGCCGTCCGGTGAAGCGCCAGGGTAGCGCGGGGTGACGCTCCAAGCTCGATGGCCTCGTGGCTGCGTGTCGCACGTACCACCGCCACTATGTAGCGCCCCACGGCGGGGCTGACGAAGACGGTGTGTACGGCCCGTTGCGCCCGCATGATCTCCTCGACGGACGCGATGGGTTCCAAAGCGGCCAGGGGGTTCAGCCCGTTGAAGCGGTTAACGATATCAAGCTCGTCTTGCTCGCTGGGGTACCCAAGCTTGAACCTTATGAGGAAGCGGTCTAGCTGGGCTTCGGGGAGGGGGAACGTACCCTCCAACTCCACCGGATTTTGCGTAGCCAGCACCATGAAAGGCCGGGGCAGGGGCACGGTGTCCACGTCAATAGTAACCTGCCGCTCCTCCATAGCTTCAAGTAGCGCCGACTGTGTGCGAGGACCTGCGCGGTTGATCTCGTCGGTGAGCACTATCTGGCTGAAGATGGGACCCTTGCGCGTCTCGAACTGTCCGGTTTGCTGGTTGTAGACCGAGGTGCCGGTCACGTCGGATGGAAGCAGGTCGGGGGTGAACTGGATGCGGTTGAAGGTGCAGCCCAGCGAACGGGCCAGGGCTTTAGCCAACGTGGTCTTGCCTGTGCCCGGCACGTCTTCCAGCAGCACGTGGCCCTCGCACAACAACGCGACCAGCATCAGTTGAATCTCATCATCTTTGCCGACGATGACTCGCCCGACACTTTGCTGTATTCTTCCGGCCAGGGCAGTTACCGCAGCCACTTCCCCGGCGCTGCCACCTGAGTCGGGTGCTGATGTCGCGGACGCGGGGCCGCTCGCGGAAAAGGTCATATCACTCCACTCCTATCAAAGATAGTAGTCTGGTCAAGCTAATCGTTTGGGTCTTTATCGTGTAGACATTATGTGGGGTTAGTATACGACATCTGCTCCGCGGGGTGTCCCGGCCAAGAAAAACACCTGATGTTCAGGGTTGAAGCGTTGGACAGCGGTTGCTAGGTAGCTGACGTTGGGTAGCTGACTCAGTAGGCACTGCAGTTACCAAACCCCCGCCCTGTCATCCTGAACGCAGTGAAGGATCAGCGGCCCTTTCTTGACTCTCCCTATTACAGCACCAATGCTCCTTTGACGACTATCTTCCTGAATGTTGAGGACTCTAGCATGCCACCTGATCCTTCGCTGCGCTCAGGATGACAGGGTGGGGGTCGGTCCTGTGACAAGGAGCAGGAGGGCTACCGGCCAGGCCATGATGCATCGTGCCCTCATCTCCATCTAAACCATCATCCTCTTTGCGCGTCCTTTGTGCTCTTTGCGTCTTTGCGTTTTCGTTCTTCTATCGTCCATCGTCCATCGTCCGTTTGCACCTTGGCCCGCCGCTTGCGTATAATTCCCTGGAGTCACGCCGTCGCGGAACGTCTGGCGTGACCTTTTACGTATATCGTAATGAGAAGGTATATTCCTACCTCATTTCCGTAATTTCACTCCTTTTGCCCTCTTTCCATTCCCGCGGTACAAATTACCGATACAGGAGATTCAGGAGATTTAGATGGATAACGTTGAAAGAAAGTCTTCGCCACTGGTGTTTATCGTGGTGCTGGTGGCGATTGTCGCGTTCGGCCTGGGTGCGGGCACCATGTTCCTGGCCGGGCAGGCCGCTACGGTTGCCGGGGTGGCAGGCAACCTAGGCGCGCAGCCCACGCCCGTAGTCGTGACCGAAGGCGGTACGGGTGCCGTCCCGACCGAGCTGGCGAACGACCCGGCCTGGCAGTCGTTCGTGGCTACCTACAACGCGATCAACCATGAGTTCTATTACCGTCCCGTGGACCGCGACGAACTGGTGTACGGGGCGGCCAAGGGCATGATCGAGGCGCTGGGCGACGACTACTCTTCGTTCCAGACGCCCGTGGAAGCCGAGCGCGAAGCCAGCAACATGCAGGGCAACTTCGAGGGCGTGGGCATCACGATTGGCACCCGCAACGACCTGCCCACAGTGATAGCCCCTATCCCGAACACCCCTGCGGAGAAGGCGGGCGTGCGCGCGGGTGACGTTATAGCCGGTGTGGACGGGCGCGACGTGACCACGTTTACCCCCTCCGAGATAGCCAACCTGGTGCGCGGCCCCGCGGGTACGAAGGTGCGCCTCACGCTCATACGGGGCGACAAGCCCTACGACGTTGAGCTTACCCGCGCCCGCATCGAAGTGCCCGCCGTCACCCTGACGATGGTGGATGGCTACGCTCATATCGAGATGAGCATCTTCAACGAGAAGACCACCCCCGAGCTTGACGAGGCCCTCGCA
>JALZHI010000025.1 GCA_030913985.1 Chloroflexota bacterium
CACCAGCACTAGCACCCGCACAAGTACAAGCACAAGCACCAGCACCCACGTGCCCACAGTCAATCCTACCCAGACCAGCACTGCTACTACCTGCGAGCAGCAGTTCCCTGACGTAAAACCTGGCGACACCTTCTACGAGTACATACAGTGCCTGGTGTGTCGTGGCATCGTCACCGGCTACCCTGACGGCAGGTTCCACGCCGAGCGCAACATCACGCGTGGGCAGATCTCTAAGGTGGTGTCTAACGCTGCTGGCTTCAACGAAGACCCAGGTCCTCAGATCTACGATGACGTGCCTCCAGGCTCTACTTACTACGCTTACATCAACAGGCTGACCAACAGGGGCATCATGAGTGGCTACCCGTGCCCTGAGCGGCCAGGTGGCGGGGACTGCGATCCTGACAACCCTGTGATCTTCCTGCCTAATGCCGACGCCACACGCGGACAACTCTCCAAGATAGTGTCTAACGCTGCGGGCTTCAACGAAGCAGTAAGCGGGCAGTTCTATGCCGACGTACCACCTACAGGAGAGGGTAGCCAGTTCTACGAGTGGATCATGCGCCTCACCAACAGGGGTGTCATGAGTGGCTACCCGTGCGGCACCTCAGACCCGAGGAGCGGACCCTGCGACGACCAGAACAGGCCGTACTTCCGACCTGCGAACACCGTCACCAGGGGGCAAGCCTCGAAGATTGTAGCTAATACCTTCTTCCCTGAGTGCCAGGCACCGGCCAATACAACGTCTGGCGAGCGGAGGTAGCAGTTGTAATCAGATCAGCAAGGAGAGAGGTGCGGGTATCCGCACCTCTCTCCTTTCCGTCAATTTCCACCGGCTAGCACCGGACCTGCCATCACTGCCCGCCGCCCTATGACTCCCTAAACTACACGCTCATGCTCATAACAGTAGCCAACTACTAGATTTAGGATTACCTTCGCCGCGAGCGCGAAAAAGTACTATACAACGGTCAAAATATTGGCAATTTTGGTTATTGACATTTGCGCAAATCAGTGCTACTATTGCTTCAGTTATGGACTCTAAGACAGCCAGGCTATTGTGCCTGCCTTATTTTGCGTCCTGATATTTTAGCGTTTAGCAAACTGGAGAAAAGCATGAAAGGCAAAGAAGGCGGGCACCCGGATGCCAGCGGCTACAACCGTCGTGAGTTCATTGTCAACGCTAGCAAGATGGCTGGGGCTTTGCTGGCACTCCCTCTCCTATCAAAGGCCCAGGGAGCTGCTGCCGGGTCGCGGCCTGCGGGTAAGCACGCGGGTGTAGCCAGGTCTACCGAGCGGCGTATGGTGGGGGTGCTGCTCCCACAATCCAGCGTTTACCCCCAGCTTGGTGCCAACTTCCGGGCGGGTATGAACCTCTACTTCGCCGAGTCGGGCCGCCGCAACATCAAGGTGGTTTCAGCCGAGATCGGCACCTGTTGCGGGCAGATCAAGCCACAGACCAAGTCTATGCTCGGCTCACAGAAGCTGGACATGATGGTGGGTCTCGTAAATCCCTCTGTAGCCGCCTCCATCAGCCACATGCTGGAAGCCGCGCAGATGCCTTTCCTTGCCACCGGCCTGGGTGAGAACCTCGCCAGGACGGAGGAATCCAGTCCCTACATCTTCCACCACACCCTGGGCATGTGGGAAGCTAACTATGCGCTCGGCAAGTGGGCAGGCGCGACCCTGGGCCGCAAGGCGATCATGGCTTCCTCGTTCTATGACAGCGGCTACGACACGCTCCACGCCTTCCGTATGGGCTTCGAGGCGGCTGGCGGCCAGGTGCTCGCCACCCACGTTACCCACCAGCCCACAGGCGACAACGGCCTCGCCGCCCTCGTCGCGGGCATCAAGCGGTCCAAGCCGGACGTGGTATTCGCCAGCTATTACGGGCAGTTGGCCGTTGACCTGCTGAACGCCTACGCTCGCGCCGGTCTATCCAGGTCGGTACCGCTCCTGGGCACCGCGTTCCTGGTGGACCAGGCAGTAGTGAACTCGGTCGGCTCGGCCGCTGCGGGCGTTACCACTGCGCTCCCCTGGGCGGCCAGCCTCGATACCGCCGACAATAAGGCCTTCGTGACGGCCTACAAGAACAAGACCGGCAAGTCGCCCGACGCCTTCGCGGCCCTGGGTTACGAGACGGCGGGACTTATCGCCTCGGCTATCGACAGGGCAGCCGGGGGCAGCTTGCGGGATGCGCTCGCCGCCGCCAGTTTCGCCGGACCTCGAGGGGCCCTCGCAATGAACGCCACCACGCGGAGCACAACGGTCGCGCACTACCTGCAACAGGCCCAGCGCCAGGGCATCAACGTGCGCACAGCTGTGCTGGCGGGTCTACCTGCCGGTGTCGAGCAGGACGGGCAAGTAGCCGCCTTGCGGAACAGTGTTAAGACCGGCTGGATGAGCAGCTATCTCTGCGGATAGACACCTTCGACTGTCTAATTGTCGGATACAGAAAGTGGAGAACCAACTAAAGGGTTCTCCACTTTCTGTATCTGCATCGTACTTCTACCAATTTGATCCAGGTGCGCCTTCCTGTGCCCTCCTGGCGTTCCTCATGACAGATTCTCTCAAATAGACTCGCGCTGACATCAGTCCTACATTAGATGCCATTCTATCTTCCCCTGTCGCCTTGCCTGTCCTTCTATTCTGAGACACTGCTTCCTCCACCTGTTATCCCTGGACGAATCCCCAACCTACCACTATTCTAGACTTTATTTGTCATATATAATGCATTTACACATGCTCACCTATGCTCTTAGAGAGTAGGGCGGATGCACGTGTAAATCATATAAGCAGGCTCCGGTAGCTGGAGCCGGCAGGACTCAGAAGGTTATCAACTGTCTTTCGTTTCGATTATCGTAGACGAACATTGAGGACACGAGTATGAGCATCCTTCGATTGGCTAAGTACCTCCTGGTGTGGGCGCTGGGTCTATTTGTTGCTGCTGTCGTTGGAGTCTACATTCCCTTCCTGGTCGGAGTGGTACAAGCGTTCCTACAACCTGGCAGCCAAGAATACGACCAGCAATACGACCAGCAATACGACCAGCAATATAACCAGCAATTTGATACTTCTCAAGTTTCAGCTCCCGTCGTCGCGTCCACTGGTACCGAGGGGGACTCGTTCTTGACGCCCCTGCTTCGACTTCTTCCACCCACCGGGGACTTCCAGTTGTTGGATCCAACCTTAGCGAGCAAATTGCCGGCTCTGTGGACGTTGTTCCTGGTCTTCCTATGGGTCCGGCCCTTCCTGGTGCGAAATTCCGAAGCTTCGGAGAGCGCGTCACGTACAAGCCAACGCGCCGGACGGTTTCTCTATTTCGTACTCTGGTTAGTTGGATTTGTTCTCTTGTTTCCTGGATATATCGGACTCGGCATCTTTGAGAGTGCTGACTTAACTTCAGAGATCACCTCCATATTCCCGTTGCTGGCTGTGTGGACGACTTTAGTGTTCCTGGTATACCTGGCTGTCGGGGATGGCTCGGAGATGCATAAGACCCTATTAGCCTCCTACCGGGGAGTATGGGCAGTGTTCTCAGTCGTGCTACTGGCAACCATCCTGGCCGGAGTTACTGCCCTTAGAGACCTCCATGACCATATGGCAACTGACCAGCCCCTCAGGGCCCTCGCAGGCAACACTGTAAGAGAACTTGCAAGCTCGTCCGGCACGCTGATCGGTTTCTCGAACATGTTACTGAATGACATAGAGAGCTACCAATGGCGCTACCAGGCGGACCGCCTGATGGTACAGGCCGGTGAAGATGGCAATGCAGAGCAAACGCTTGCAGACATGCAGGAGAATCGCAGGGGTCTGCTCAACCAATTAACCGGCTCCATGCCCAGGATAAAGGGTTTTGCGTACAGCACCGGAATGAACGCGGAAAGCGCCCTGAAGCAGCTTAACCTGGCAGTGAGCCTGGCGGAGGGACCCCGAGCCCGTTCACTACAACAATTGTCGCAGGTGATGAGCGAGACGGTAAGGATAACATCGGACCTCACAAACACTCTTGAACTGGTTGACCGGGATTTGGCTGCGTTACTCGCGCAACCTATTACCCAGGACCTGGACCTAAGCCCTCTTGCCGCTCGTATTCAGACCGGGCTGGTCGTTCCGGCAGCCGGTGCCGCCCGCATGGCGTCGGTGGCTGCCAGTACTGTGGAGAAGGTGCAGGACAACGAGCTAAGTCTATTCAGGTGGATCTCTGTTTTATATTCCGTGTTAGTGTTATTTCCCTGGGTTATCCTTCTCCTGTTTATCTACCGCAAGCGGTTCAACAGGGCAGCCCAACAAGTCAGAGACCTTCAAGACCTGGACCCAACCTATGACCTGCTCGCGCTGGTAGTAAGTGTCAATGGGGAGCAGCGGCAAAAGGATGGCAAGAACGAATACACTGAAAAAGAGGTTCTGAAGAGCATAAATTATCTACGCTACCGCAACAGTGAGCAAGCATCGACTGGCGCACAAGCCGGTGGCGCCACCGCTGGGGTTTCGATGGACGCCGACGAGCGGCAATTTGAGACCCTGCGGGAAATGAACAAGATCATCCATAGATTGGCCGAACGTACCTTCAGCAACTTGGAGTTTGTGCTGACCTTGCTTTTCCTGAGCATCATTTCCGCTATAGGCTGGTATTTTGTTCTGTATCCAAGGACCGACACCGGGCTGGCTGAGCTAATGGAACAAGGTGCCGGCATTCAGGAGCTAACAAAACACTATGTGACTAACGCTACCCCGCTGACTATGGGGTTCGTTGGAGCATATTTTTTCTCAGTGCAAATGTTGCTACGCCGCTATCTTTCTAACGACCTCTACCCCTCTGCATTCTTGCAAGTAGCGGTGCGGGTGCTCGTAGTTTTCATGCTCAGCCTGCTGCTGAGCGTGCTCTTTGGGACGAGTCCCGAGGCACTTGGGGTCGCCAGTGGCGTCTCTTTCCTAGCGGGCGTCTTTCCTAACAAAGGCTTTTCAGTTGCAGCCAGGGCGGTCAACAAGATGTTAAGAGGTGCGTCCTCACTTCCCGAAACCCTCGAAAAGTGGCCTATTAGCGGCTTGTCGTCCATAGATTATTGGACGGAAGCGCGGCTGCTGGAAGAAAACGTGGAGACTGTGCAGGGCATGGCTACTGTCGAGATTCAACAACTCGTGCTTGGAACGCACTACCCAACGGAACGGATAGTGAATTGGATAGACGAGTCGATACTGATGCTGCACTGCGGAGCGTGGATCGTGCAACTCAACAGGGTAGGCATCAACACGGCGAGCAAGTTGCTGAACGCCGTTGGTTATGAGCCGGAGGATTTTGCCGGGTTTACAGGGAAGACCCCCGATCCCGACGCTCCTGGTGTGGCTTGGCTGGTAGAGGCGGTTGCGGCAGCGGGTGCTTCAAGCACTCCTGCTTCGATAGCGACTGTCTCTGACGCGAGCACCTCGACCTCGGAACCTTCAGGTACCGGTACTGACGCCCCAAGTAGTGCAAGCTCTGATACTCCAGATAGTGGAGATACTGCGTCTGCTGGACCCGCTCTGACTTCAACAATCATATACGAGCTATGTAAATCCATCTACCCTGAGCGGAACATGAAATACATCAAGAATTTCTACCGCTCCAGCTACTACCGCTACACGCAGCCCGAAAGTCTGGTGAGCCAGGCAGTTCCGATGTACACAACTACCATATCCAGACGTGTATTGGCACCAGGGGCAAGTGACGCGGCTGCCCATGTAGAAAGCTCAACGAACGGCACCGTGTCGGAAAACGGCAGTGCGGCCGCAGGCCAAGCGGTCCCAGCTAGGGCGTTAACCATCCCTTCTTCAGCAGCCCCGGACGGCCAACCCAACATTACAACTACAGACGGTACAGACCTCAAAGCGGGATAGTGGACCATGCACTATACACGGCCATACCGACTAAATCTGAAGGGTCCCAGGCTCAACATCTGTCAGCGGTCTATCATACGCACTTCTGTGCTCTCTTGTAGGTGGGGTACAGAAATTGCTAAAGCCTGGTTTAGCTGTTCGCTCCGCCTCTCAGCGTTGCGAGGTTCGTTTTCAACGGTCGCAGAGTCGCGGCCGCCAATTTGAAGGAGGTAAGCAGTGGAACCAGAGGGTCTGGATTGTGGTGGCACCTTCGTGGAGTTCTCCTGGCATAGCTTTGAGACCGACGGAGAATGGGATGCAATCGTCGCGCCGGAAGAAGGCGCTGAGTTGGTCGGCGTAGCAGGAGACCGCACGTCTGCCGAGGCGATAGTCGAACCCACAAAGGAGCAGTAGCAACCGTTCCCGCGGTGTACTGCCAACCAAATCATAGCAGGAATAGAGGTGCGATACCGAGACGGTATCGCACCTGCTTTTAATCCTTAGTATTATTGCAAGGTACATCTTAAGGTGCTCGACTTCAGAGTCATCGTGCCCTATGTTACTCCTATATGCTGCCCCATCAAAATCCGAGCACACTATCAGGGCACACTAAGGAGGGAGTAATGGAGAGTCATAGTGCAACACATGAGCCCGCGGGAAGGCAAGCTTCAGCACCGTCTCCTACGCGCCTGGCGTTAAGCGCGACGGTCCACTGTCTAACGGGGTGCGGCATCGGGGAAGTGCTGGGCCTTGTGATAGCCACGGCACTGGGCTGGCACGACCTGCCCTCGATTGCCCTTGCCGTGGTGCTGGCCTTCATCTTCGGCTACGGCCTGACCCTGCGCCCTCTGCTGGCCGGTGGTATGGACCTGTCACAGGCGCTCAGGCTGGCCCTCGCTGCCGACACCCTCTCGATAGTCGTGATGGAGGTCGTGGACAACGCCATCCTCCTGATGATACCGGGTGCGATGGATGCCGGGCTTACCAGCCTCCTTTTCTGGGGCAGCCTAGCCGTAGCCCTGGCGATTGCCTTCGCGGCGGCCTTCCCGGTGAACCTCTGGCTGATCAGGCGGGGGCGCGGTCACGCGGTCGTACATGCCAGCCACGGCGGTCACGGCGGCCACACGCCCGATGCTGGGCATCCTGGACATGGCAGCATGAATTAGCGGATGGAGCTAAACGCCAAGACGCGGAGACGCCAAGAGCCACGCCAAGGTTTAGGACTGTTGGGCGGCAAAAAGGGGAGCAGGGTACGACTTATGTACCCTGCTCCTTTTACTACTCTCCAAACTTTAATCTACTTGGCGCGTCCTCTGCGTCTCCGCGTCTTGGCGCTTCAAACGTAAGCCCCTGCGTGTTATGGAGTCTGGCAGTTGGGGAAGAACGTGTTGGAGACGATTTTGGCTAGCTGGCCCCTGGTGGCGTTGGCGTTCGACCGGAAGTAGGGCCTGTTGCCCGCGCCGCACGGCTCGCCGGGTCCGCCGCAGGGGTAGCCGCTCATCACCTGGCGTGAGGTCAAGTTCTCTATCCAGGTGTGGAAGGTGCTGCCCGGAGGCACGTCCGCGAACGACTGTGTCATGCTGGCGTCCTGGTAGCCCGCCGCTATCGCCACTATCTTCGAGATCTGCCCGCGAGTGGCGTTGTTGTTGGGGCGGAAGTATGAAAGGTTGCCCGCGCCGCAAGGCTCGCCCGCGCCGCCACACCTGTAGCCGTCAATCACACCCCGGCGGTTGAGCCTCTGCACGTAGTCGAAGAAGGGGCTGCCCGGCGTTACGTCCTGGAATACCTGCTCTCCAGGCGATTCGTTGAAGCCCGCCGCGTTCGCGACGATCTTGGAAAGCTGCCCCCTGGTCACGTTGGCGCTGGGCCTGAAGGTGCCGTCCGAGAAGCCGCCTATGATGCCACGGCAGGCAAGGCACCGCACGAAGCTGTAGAAGGTGGACCCCTGCGGCACGTCGGGGAAGCTGACCGTGCAGCCGCCCGGAACCGTAGTTGCGGTCGCGTTAGGCGTGCTCGATGGGTTTCCCGTACCAGGGGTCGAACTGACAGCGGCCGTGGCGGTGGCAGAGGCGGTCCGCGTCCCGGTAGCGCCACCTACTGCGGTACTGGTAGCAGTGCTGCCCGCAGGAGTAGTCGCCGTGCTGGTAGCCGTGCTGCCCGCGGGAGTAGTTGCCGTACGGGTGGCGGTAGCGGTAGCCTGCCCCGTGCCTGTCGCTTGCCTGCAAACGGAGAACTCCGATGTGTTGCCCGCCGAGTCTGTGGCCGTGGCGCTGACGAACGAGCTTTGGGGCGCGAGGGGTAGCGACACATTGAAAGTCGCGTTGCCCGAAGCGTCGGTGGTTACCGATTTCGTGTCCAGGAGGGTCTTGCCTTCGCCGCTGCCCGAAGCATGGCATGTGGGATTGTGGAAGAACTGTACCGTATAGGTAGCGTCAGGCTTGCTATTGAGCGTGCCCGTTACGAGCGTGTTGGCCCCTGAGAGCGTAACGGCGTTGAGCACGGGGTAGTTCTGGAGGCCATTGGGGCCGTTGTCGCCGTCACCTGCATCGTTCGGGGTGACGCCTGCCGGTAGAAGGTCTATGCCCAGGCTGGCGTTGGAGTGGATAGAGTTGCTGAGTATGCGGTTGCCCGAGCCGGTGCGTACCTGTACGCCGTTGGTCCCATTGAAGGCGATCAGGTTGGACTGCCCGGCTTCTACCCCACCCAGGGTGGCGTTGGTGCTACTCATGACCACGCCCGCCCCCACGTTGCCCAGCGCCGTGCTGCCGTTGAGCGCCGTGCCGATGTAGTTACCCGCGATTTCGTTACTATGGGCGTTCTCCTCAACGATGAGACCGGCGCCCGCGTTGCCCGATATGAGGTTGCGCGCCGCAGCAGTGGTGCCGCCGATTGCATTGATCTGAGCGCCGCTGCCCAGCGTGACGCCCGACTTGCCGTTAGGTACGGCTGCCGTGCCCGCCGCGTTGGTGCCGATAAAGTTCCCCTGCACGCTGTTGAACGAGGCCCCGTCGCTGGCGAGCCGCACGCCCTCCTGCCCGTTGCCGGAGATGAGATTACCCGCGCCCGACGTCGTGCCGCCCACCGTCACGCCCGCTGCTTCGAACAGGTTCACACCCGCCAGCGTATTACCGATAGCGGCGTTGCCCGCCAGGTTCGTGCCGATGTAGTTGCCCTCGATACGCGTGGCGATGTGGGCTGCGACCACGTCGCCAACTATATGCACGCCGTGCTGGTTGTTGCCTGAGATGATGTTTCGTGCGGCTGAGGTGGTGCCGCCAATGACGTTATGGTCGGGGTGCACCGAGGCGATGAATATGCCGTTCTCTATGTTGCCTAAGTCGGTGGTGCCGGTCGCGCCCGTGCCGATGAGGTTGCCCTGGATCGTATTGCCGTCGGCGTGACCCTGGAGCGTCACACCGTTCCGGGCGTTGCCGGAGATGACGTTACCCGAGCCGCTGGCGGTGCCGCCAACCGTTACGCCCTGCGAGTTGTTGATGAGCACGCCATCAGTGCCGTTGGGGATAGCTCCAGTGCCTGCCGCGTTGGTGCCGATGTAGTTGCCGAGGACCTTGCCACCGGCGGGTGTCTTTCCTCCGCCCGGCACGCCGCTGAACTCGATGCCCGCACCCGCGTTGCCTGATATGATGTTGCGAGAGCCTGCGGAGGTGCCGCCTATTACGTTGTTATGCGCTCCAAAGCCGAGACCCTCCACCAACACGCCACGTTGCGCATTGGGCACGGCAGCGGTACCGGCGGCGTTGGTGCCGATATAGTTCCCCTCAATCACGTTGTTGACTGCGGCAACGACGTCTTCCGATATTACTATGCCGTCAATGTCGTTGCCGGAGATGACGTTGCCCGCGCCCGCGGCGGAACCGCCTATGAAGTTGCCGGAGCCGATGATTTGCACGCCATGCTGGGTGTTGCCCAGGTCGTCGTTGCCGTTCCTGGTGGTGCCGATGAGGTTGCCTTCGATGCGGTTGGCCGAGGAGGTGATTATGAAGACGCCCCTGGTGTTGCCGGAGATGAGGTTGCGCGAGGCGGGGGTGGTCCCGCCAATCGTGTTGCTGCCGCCCTGGAGCCTCATGCCGCTGCCGTTAGCGTTTGGCGCGGTGCCCGCAGCGTTGGTGCCGATATAGTTGCCCTCTATCTTTACGCCGGAGGTGTTGATATATATGCCGCTCTGGAAGTCACCGTTATTGTCGAAGCCATTGATGATCAGGCCCCGGACCACGGTACCGGGCGCGCCGATAGCCAGTCCGTCTTGGGAACTGATGTTGTCGCCGTTCAGTTCGATGAGCAACGTGGAGTTGAGACCCTGACCGAAGGGGTTGGTGTTGGGAGAGGCACCGGGCTGAGTGTAGCCGTCGATGGTTACGGCTTCGCTGATGCCTGGCAGGGGTGTGAGAGGGCTGATGCGCTGCACGCCACTGGAAGGAATGTTGAAATTGATCGTGTCGGCCCCAGGGTTGGCGTTGGCATTGAGGATGGCCTGCCGGAGAGAGCCGGTGCCGCTGTCCTGGGTGTTGGTCACCGTAAAGGTGGTGGCTGCGTGGGGTGCCGCCAGGACGTTGTGCGCTCCGAAAGCGGCCCCGAGCGTCATAGCGGAGAGCGTAGCGATTGCCAGCGCCGCGCGGGCGCTCCTGTTCCTTGAACCTTCTGATTGCATGGTGTTTTATCCTTTGCTTTCTTTGAATACTGGTTCTAAATGATGGTGACCTGTTTTATATGTGCCTGTTTCTATGTGCTTCCTCTTTCCAGTTCCTTACATGACAAGTAAACCATAAAAATCGCGGCTACGGGTCGGACAAAAGTTGTACTAAATGTGTTACAAAGCGTAACCCCTTCCGCTACTTCGCCGGGACCCTGGACGCACACTCACACATGAGAATCAGCAGATCGGCCTCCTGTGCGGGCCTACTCCCGCAACGCGACCTGGAAGCCACATGGACGTTTAAGGATGGCGCACCAGAGCTACCGGGCGGTTCCTCACTCTCATGTTGCTCCACTGTGTGCGGCTGAGAATCTACTCGAAAATACGGTGCGAATTTGGAGGGTGTGCGCTATGAGAGTGTCATAGAATGGGTGCGAGCCGTATGAGCTTTGTTTTACAGGCGTTTACCTTGTGGGAGCAGGAGAAAAGGAGACCTCAGATGAAAGAGAACGTAAAGATACAGGCCGGGGGCCACGTAGCGCGGCGGTACCCCACGCGCATGTTGACAGTTATGCTCGCTATGTCGATTGCCGCGTTCGTGGCGCTTAGCGGCACCTGGAGCACGGCCTCCGCGCAGTCGCCGCAGCCAAAGCCCGAGCGAGCCGCGCCCCAGGCCAGTTGCCCGCCCAACGGCCAGTGCTTCGCGGACGTGCCACCCACCAACCCGTTCTACGTGCACGCGAACACGCTTTACCACGAGGACGTCGTCGGCGGCTACGCTTGCGGCGGCCCCGGCGAGCCGTGCGATCCCTATAACCGGCCTTACTTCCGGCCCGGCAGCGGCGTTACGCGCCAGCAGATGACCAAGTTCATTGACGAAGCGCGCACCAGGGCCGGTATCTTCATCAACACGTCCACATCGGGCCTGCCGCTCTACTCTCGCACCACCGTTCTCGACGGTATTGGCTTGTACGGCGAAAGCGCCAATGGCGACGCGATATCCGCCCTTTCGACGTCGTCGCTTCGCAGCGCGGTGGTCGCCCGCAACACTGCCGGGGGCTTCGGCCTCTATGCCGACGTTACCGGCAACGGCTACGGCGTGTGGGCGCGGTCTGGCGGCCAGGCCCTGCATGGTGAGACGACGGGCAATGCCGATGCCATAGTGGGGCGAAACGGCACCGCCGGGCGCAGCGGCGTCTACGGCCTGCACACGGGCAACGGCCTCGGCGTCACGGGGCGTAGCACCGGTGGCATCGGTGTGTTCGGTGACAGTGCAGGTGATAACGGCGTGCAGGGCATATCCGGCTCCGGCGGCGACAGCGGCGTCTATGGCCTCAACACGAACGGCGGCTTTGGCGTGGCCGGGCGCACGAACGCGAATACGGGCGTCTTCTCCGCAGTGTTCGGTGAGAACACCAACGGCGGGTACGCGGGTTACTTCGCGGGAACGACCAACACGCGGGGCACTTCCGAGGCATCGTTGGGCACCTACACGATAGACCACCCGCAGGACCCCGCCAACAAGTACCTGAACATGGCTGCCGTGTCAGGCCCCGACGCGATGAACGTCTATAACGGCAACGTGACCACGGATGCTAAGGGCGATGCCACGGTGACCCTGCCCGCTTACGTGGAGGCGCTGAACAAGGACTTCCGCTACCAGCTAACGGTCATAGGCACCTTCGCCCAGGCCATCGTGTCCACCGAGATCCAGAAGAACAGCTTCACGATCAAGACCGACAAGCCCAACGTGAAGGTCTCGTGGCAGGTGACCGGCGTGCGCAAAGACCCCTACGCCGAGCAGAACGCAGTAGAAGTCGAGCAAGCCAAGCCGGACGTGGAGCGTGGCTACTACCGCCACCCCGAAGTCTACGGCCAGCCCGACAGCAAGAGCGTGGAGGACGCATACCTGCCCTAATCGGGTAGAAAAACCTTACTTGATAACAAAAGAGAGATGGACCGAAAGGCCCATCTCTCTTTTGTTATCTAGAGGCGTTGTTCTGCCATCCATTCTCAAGTTTCCACTGACGAATCTGTTGAAACTCCTTGACAAGAAGCTCGAATTAAGTTACCTTCATTTACGGTGCGCGGAAGATACGTTCCGAGCAGTAGATAGGCTGAAAGTCTCGCCGGTACCAGTGGGCTAGCGGCCATCTCTCACCGGCTCAATTGAAGCAAAACGGCGAACAGGGCGGCCACCCTGTTCGCCTCTGCTGTAGACCGTCCGTTGGACCAAACGCCCTTCAGCCTCCTGATGATAGCATACCGGAGGCTGGGAGGCAACAGCTTGCTTGGTAAAAGCGAGCGGCACACCCAGAATCGAACCGGAAACTGTCCAGGGAGGAACCTTAAGAATGTCGATACGGAAGTACTCACGAACATCATCGTTACTCGCCCTGCTTGTCGGCGGCCTGGTGCTGTCGGCCTGTGGCGGCCCCACCGCGGCTACACCCGTGCCTACAACAGCCGGGACGACCGCCACCAACACCGTGGCTGTTGCGGACCAGGCAACGCCGGAGCCAACCACGGGGAGCGAGAGCACCGCTACTACCACGTCAGGTGGCGCGCAGGGCAAGTTGGTGCTGTATACCACGCGCACCGAGTCGCTCATCAAGCCGGTGGTGGACGCGTACCAGAAGAAGAACCCCGGCGTGGAAGTGGTGCTCCTCACAGGCTCGTCGGGCGAGTTGTCCGCCAAGCTGCTGGAGGAGAAGGACAACCCGCAGGCCGACGTGTTCATCAACACCGACACGATAGCCATGTCGAGCCTCGCCAGCCAGGGAGTATTCGAGCCGAACCCGTCCACGGCGGTCGAGTTGGTGCCGGAGGAGTACAGGGCCGAGGACGCTACCTGGGTGGCGCTGACGCTGAGGGCCAGGGTCATCATGTACAACACGGACCTGGTCAAGCCCGAAGAAGCCCCGAAGTCGATGTTCGACCTGACCGATCCGAAGTGGAAGGGGCAGGTTGGCTCCGCCGACAGCACCAACGGCTCGATGCAGGCGCAGGTAGTGGCGATGAGCGCGCTGGTTGGCCCTGAGCGCACAGGTGAGTTCATAGCGGGTCTGGTGGCAAACGAGACGCGGTTCTTCGGCGGGCACACGGACGTTCGCAAGGCCGTGGGCGCGGGCGAGTTGAAGCTGGGCCTGGTGAACCATTACTACTACCAGCTTTCAAAGGCCGAGGGCGCGCCGGTAGGTGTGGTCTACCCCGACCAGGGCGAAGGCGAGATGGGCGTGCTGGTCAACTCGACCAACGCGGGCCTGGTGAAGGGCGGCCCCAATTTGCCAGCCGCGCACTCCTTCGTGGAATACCTGCTCACGATGGAAGGGCAGAAGGTATTTGCCGACCTGAACTACGAGTACCCGGTGCGGGAGGGCGTGGAGCTAGCCGAGGGCGTGCAGGCATTGGACGAGTACCGCCTTGCCGAAATCAACCTGAAGACGCTGTTCGATGAGCTGGAGGCAGGCAAAGCTCTCATGGAGAGCGCAGGACTTCCCTAAGACAACACACGAGGAGCCGGAAAGCCGATAATGTTGGCGACCGAACGCAGACTGCTGGCGATAAGAGACTGGGGCCGGGCGAAGGGGGTGGTGATGCCGCCTCCCCTCTTGCTCGGCCTTGCCGTCTTCGCGGGCTTGTTGGCGGTCACGCCCCTAGTCTACATCGTCATAAGAGCCGTAGGGGCCTCACCCGACACCTGGGGCCGGTTGTGGAGCGGGCGCATACCGGGCCTGCTCGCCAACACATTGATGCTGGTCGCCTTCACCGCCGCCTTCACTGCTACCCTGGGCATGGGCCTGGCCTGGTTGGTGGAGAGGACCGACCTGCCGGGGCGCGGCTTCTGGCGCTGGGTGCTGGCTTTGCCGCTGGCGGTGCCCGCCTACGTTGGCGCGTTGTGCTACCTGATCGTGCTGCGCAGGGGCGGCTTGCTGGAACAGGCCATGATGCAGTGGGGAGGCTTCAATTCATTACAGGTGCCGCTCCCCTCGCTCTACACATTGTGGGCGGCCACCATTATCGTGGGCCTGTTCACTTTTCCGTACGTCTACCTCCCTGTGTCGGCGGCCCTGCGTTCCACCAACTGGAGCCTGGAAGAAGCGGCGCGAGTCGGAGGGCAGAGCGCGTGGGGGGCGTTCCGGCGCGTGGTGCTGCCCTTGCTGAGGCCGGCCTTGCTCGCGGGCACCCTCCTGGTGTGCCTCTACGCCCTCTCCGATTTCGGCACGGTGGCCCTGCTCCAGTACCGCACCTTCACAGTCGCCATTTACAACCAGTTCGCGGGTTCGGTGGACCGCAGCGGCGCGGCTATATTGAGCGTGGTGCTGGTGCTGCTCTCCACCCCGCTGCTCTTCCTGGAAGCGTGGTCGCACAGGCGCAGCAGGCGGTACGTGGCCCAGGCATCGTGGAAGCCGCGCCGGTTGGTCGCGTTGGGCCGCTGGCGCTGGGTGGCTGCCGGTGGGGTGTCCCTTGTAGGCATGCTGTCGCTGGGGCTGCCCCTGTTGGTGCTCGGCGGGCTGACGGTGCAGGGCTGGCTCTGGCCCACACCCGTGGACCGCATATGGAGCGTGGGCGGCGACGACCTGTGGCGCTACGGGCTGAACAGCCTGCTGCTGGCCGGTTTGGCTGCCAGTATCGCCATACTGCTGGCCTTCGCGCCCGCTTACCTGGCCTCGCGCTACCCACATCGCTTTGTGCTGGCACTGCTGGCGGCGGGCAAGTCGGGCTACTCGCTGCCCGGCATCATAGTGGGCCTGAGCCTGGTGCTGCTGTTCAGCAACTGGGTGCCGGTGCTCTATGGAACGGTGGCGGTGCTGGTGCTGGCGTTCGGCATCCGCTTCCTGCCGCAGGCGCTGGCCTCCACCGAAGCCGCCATGAAAGCGGCCTCGCCCAAGCTGGAGCAGGCCGCCCGCACGATGGGACGCAAGCCGTGGCAGGTGTTCCGCGAGATCACCCTGCCGATGATAGCGCCGTGGCTGGCGGCGGGCTGGGCGCTGGTCTTCCTCACTTCGATGAAGGAGCTACCGACCGCCATACTGCTGCGCCCGCCCGGCTTCGACACGCTGCCCGTGCGCATCTGGGCGGCTTCGAGCGAGTCGATCTACACGCAGGCCGCGCCGCCCGCCTTCTTGCTTATTTCATTAACGGTACTGGCTATGGCATTATTGTTCGCCAGGCGAAAATTCGGAACAGACGAGGTTGTATTGTGACACACTTTAGCGCAGATACCGGACACGTCGTAATAGAGTTGAGCAACGCGAGCAAGAGCTTCGCGGCACCCGAAGGCGGGGAGTCTCGCCGGGGCTGGGGCCGTACCGCCGTGCTGGAGGCCCCGCGTACCGTAGCGGTGCGGGAGGTCTCTTTGCAGGTGCGGCGCGGGGAGGTGCTATCGTTGCTTGGCCCTTCAGGGTGCGGCAAGACCACCGTGCTGCGCCTCATCGCGGGGCTGGAGAGGCCCGATAGGGGCGAGGTGCGCGTGAACGGCCAGCTAGTGGCGGGCCGTGGCTCGTGGGTGCCTCCTGAGAAGCGGCGCGTGGGCCTGGTGTTCCAGGACTACGCTCTGTTCCCGCACATGACCGTCGCCAGGAACATCTCTTTCCCGCTATCGAAGTGGCCGGTCGCCAGGCGAGAGCAGAGAGTGGCCGAACTGCTTGATTTGATCGGCATGCCCGGCATGGGCAATCGCTACCCCCACCAGTTGTCCGGTGGGCAGCAGCAGCGAGTGGCACTGGCCCGCGCCCTCGCCCCCGAACCCGACCTCGTGCTCATGGACGAGCCGTTCAGCAGCCTTGACGCGGAGAGCCGGGCGTCTACTCGCGACCAGGTACGTGGTATCCTCAAGAGCCTGGGCACTACCGTAATCTTCGTCACGCACGACCAGGAGGAGGCGCTCTTGCTAGGCGACCGCGTGGCCGTGATGAACGCCGGGCACGTAGAGCAGGTGGGCACCCCCGAAGCGATCTTCCAGAGCCCGGCTACCCGCTTCGTGGCCGAGTTCCTGGGCCTCTCATGCTTCCTGCCGGGGATAGTTACTCCTGTGGGCTTGCAGACCGAGATCGGGCTGAACCCGCAAGCGGCGGGCGCTCCGTGCGGCACTGCCGTGGAGGTGCTGGTGCGCCCCGACGACCTTCTCGTGGAGGCCGACCCCTCCGGCGAGGCTCGCGTGGTGCGTTGCATGTTCCGGGGCATGGACTACCTGTACGACGTGGCCCTGCCGTCCGGCACCACCGTCCGCTGCATCGGCGCTCACACGGTCAAGCTCTCGCCCGGCACTCCGGTCCGCCTGGAGCTTTCGGCGGGCCACGCGCTCACCTGCTTCCGCAGGGAGGACGGGCATTGCCGCCTGTGCGAGCCTGCTACCGAGGCGCATTCCCTCTCCTAAGGCCGCCGCTACCAGCCTTTAGCTCCACTCTACGCTGCGGAAGGACGAGTCTTCTTAGTGAGGGCTTGTTCTTCCAGGGCCTGTTCTTGTCTTTGGCGGGCCTCATGCCCGGAGAACCAGACCCACATCAGTGTCATAGACGTGGCGTAGAGCAGCGCCATGATGCCCCATAGTACGTTGAAGCCTTGCTCGAAGCCAATAGCATCGCGCAGGGTGCCGCTGAACCAAGAGCCTGTGGCCCAGCCGAGGCTCCACATGCTGGTGGTGAGACTGGTGAAGGTGGCGCGCTCTCGCTCCGGGATGCGCTCCATGCTGTAGGCCGAGAAGACCGGGTTGCCCATGTTCATCAGCGCGCCCCTCACGAAGAGCGCGGCCACCACCAGCGGGAAGAGCGGTGAGTAGCCTAGCACCAGCAGGAAGGGCAGCGACAGCCCCTGCACCAGGACCACCGATTTGACCTTGCCCATCCTCCCCGCGAGCACCGGCTGTATCATGAGCGCGGCAGCGGTGGCAATGGCGGTCCAGGCGAATATCTGGCCTAGCTGCTCGAAGCTGACGTTGAACTTGCGCTCGATATACACGTTCATGAAGGGTATGGTCATGCCTGCGCCCAGGCCCACGAGCGAACCGGGCAGCAACAGACGAAGTACCAGCCCACGGTTTGAAATGAACCTGCGGCGCTTGCCTCCGTCGGCATGTGGCTCTGCGGCTTCAGCGGTCTGTTTGGCGGCTTGCGCCTTGAGAGCGGCGGCCTTGAGCGATTTCCCGGCGGCGTAGATAGGTATGAGAGCCAGCGCGTAGAAGGACGAGGCGACCAGCATGGTGGCACGCATCACCGCCTCGCCTTCCTCAGGTTGGGCCAGCAGCGAGCCGAACATGGAGGGGAGTTGGCCGCCCACCATGAAGGCCACGAAGCCCGTGAGGGTGCCCAGGGCCGCCTGCAGGCTGAACAGGGTGGCGCGAATGCTCTCCTTGCTGTTCGCCATCATGAAGGGGCCGGAGTTGCTCCACATGAAGCCGCCGCCCGCGCCCATGACCACTGTAGCGGCAATTACCATCCAGGGGCCTTGCGCCAGCGCCGTGCCCGCCACGCCCAACCCCGCCATAGCTCCTCCCAGCAGGATAGCCCGCCAGGGGCCGATCCGCGCCGAGATTCCGCCTATCACAAAGGTGAGCAACACAACCGTAAGCTGCGGTGTGGCGTTGATGATGCCTATCCAGCCCTGGTCGAGACCCAGCGATTGCAGGTAGAAGTTGAGGTATAGCTGCACCAGGGTCATCCCCAGCCAGTAGAGCAGGGTGCTGACGAGGAACAGCCTCACGGGTCTGGTTGTAGAGCGCAACGCCTGGGAGTAAGTTTCGATAAAGGACATGATTCCACCCAACTAAGATATTTACCTAATCCGACGAGTATAACAGAAGGCTGGGGTGGAAAGCCTCGGTCCCAGGTCCTATTGTGCCGGTACGGGGGTAGTGATTACAGTGGCAGGATTGGTGCCAGGGGCAATAACTCTGCCAATCAGGTAGGCGACCCAGTCATGGTTGCAATAGGCGAAGGTCGACGCCCCGCGATTGAAATCGCGGGCTACACAAAGCAAAGTCCCCCTGCGGGGACTGGCTCTATCCTAAAGAGCTACTAATGGCGCAAACATGTAGCTAAAGTAGTCCGCCGCAGGGCGGACTTAGCAAGGTGTAGCCCGCGATTTCAATCGCCGGGCGTCGTCCTTCGCAGGGCCTCGGTCTTTGCCAATTGCGTCTATTCTTGCCCTGCGGAAGCAACCCGTTCCGCCCCGCTTGCTTCCTGCCCTGACGCATGCCACTCCCGCAAGAGCTCCTGCTCACGCTCGGGCGTAAGTGTGCCCTGGGGCTGCGACTGTTCCGGGTTCTCCTGCATCCATTGGTGGGTGGCGCGGACCGTATCCTCCAGGGGGCGGATACTTAGCCCGGCTGCCAGGGCACGGTCGTTGCGGACGCGGTGCAGCGCTATAATTTCCTCCGGCACCCACACGGGTAGCTCCATCCAGGGGGCCACATCTCGCTCCAGCAGGAACCGTTCGTCCACCCACGTAAAGCGGGCGTCGCTGTCGAGGGCCTTGCGGGCGGTCTCCAGGAACTCGCCCATCGTGAGGGGTGTGGCCGGACCAGCCCCGTTGAAGACGCCGGTAGCCTGGTTCTCCGCCATGCTGACTATCCAGGCGGCAAGGTCGCGCGCGTCTATAAGCTGCACCGGGCGGTCCGGCTCGGCGGGTGCCAGCACCTCACCTCCCTGGGCGATACGGCGCACCCAGTAGCTGAAGCGGTCGGTAGGGTCGCGCGGGCCGACAATGAGTGTGGGGCGGACTACGAGCGCGCCGCCCGGATAGGCTTCCCGCACCACCTGCTCGCAGAGGGCCTTCAAGCCGCCATAGGTGTCGCCACGCACTTCCTCTACGGTGGGGTCTTCGAGGGTCTGGCGCGGGGCGTCTTCATCCGCGCCGCCGAGGAGTGGTTCCGCGTAGGCCGAGATAGACGAGACAAACACGTAGTGCGGCACCGACCCTGCCAGCAGTTGGGCAGATTTGCCCACGATGCGAGGGAAATAGCCGCTGGTATCTACGACCGAGTCCCACTGCCTGCCCGCCAGGAGATCGATGTCCGCGTCCCTGTCGCCGCGTATGTGTTCCACCTGCGGATAAGCCTCGGGCGCGCTCTTGCCCCGGTTGAACAGGGTGACCTCGTGCCCCCGCTCAAGCGCCGTTTGCGTAACGAAGTAGCCCAGGAAGCGCGTACCGCCGATGATGAGTAGCTTTGCCAATGCCATGCTCCTTTCATGCTATGTGGCGCAGCAGACCTGGGTGCTGCCTGCTGCCCACAACTAGAAATCGCGCAATGCCGGCGGAAACTAACGGGAACACGTCCGGGTTACCCGCCAGGCAACACAAGCAAGCTGTCTGGCAGGGTCATTCTAGGTTATATTGGAGATAGTAAGTCGGCGCAACAGGGTATGGAGAGGGGAGAACTATGCAGGCAACCGGGCGGAGACTACAGGTGCGCGTGCCCGCCACGAGCGCGAATCTCGGTCCTGGCTTCGACGTGCTGGGGCTGGCCCTGGACCTGCACAACGTGTTCGTGGTAGAGACCGCCGACCGCACGCAGATAGAGATAGAAGGCCACGCCGAAGACCTGCCCCTGGACGCAAACAACCTGTTCTACCGGGCGTTCCGGCACCTGTTCGACCTTGCCGGGGAAGTTGCCCCGCCGCTGTCGGTGGGCATGACGCTCAATATACCACCCGGCAAGGGGCTGGGGAGCAGCGCCACGGCGGTGATAGGCGGGCTGGTCGCCGCCAATGAGTTCCTGGGGCGCAGGTTTGAGCAGGCTGAGTTGCTTTCGGAAGCGGTCAAGCTGGAGCATGGCGGGCACGCGGACAACGTAGCCCCGGCGCTGCTGGGCGGGCTGGTGGTGAACGTTATCGAAGCAGGGAAAGTAATCTCCGTGAAACTGCCGTTTCCCGCCGAACTGAAAGCGGTTGTCTTTACCCCAGACTTCCCGATGGACACGGTCCGGGGCCGCTCGCTGATGCCCGGTAAGTACAGCACCGAGGACGCGGTCTACAATTCCAGCCGGGTAGCCCTGTTCCTGGCGGCTATCTCACAGGGGCGCTACGACCTGTTGAGGGTAGCGATGCAGGACCGGATGCACCAGCCGTACCGTACGCGCATCTTCCCGCTGTTGCCCGCCCTGATTGAGGCGGCATTGCAGGCGGGCGCGCACGGAGCGTGTCTATCCGGTGGCGGCTCTTCGGTGCTGGCCCTGGCAACGGAGCACGCGGAGAAGGTGGCGCAGATGCTGGTCGGTACGGCGCGCGCATCGGGCATGGACGGTGCCGCGATGGTCACGCAGGCGGACGAGAAGGGGGCAACCGCGACATGGCTATAGAGGAGCAGCGTTCTACCGGCTACAACCTGGGCTGCATGGTTTGCGGGCGCACGTATCCAGGCGACGAGTTGCGCTACCGTTGCGACTGTGGCGAGCCTATTGACATAATGTACAGCGGACCTGCCGTTGTCAGCCGAGAGCTATTGGATAGCAGGCTTGGGGCGGGGCGGCTGCCGTTCTCCAGCGGCGTGTGGCGTTACAGGGAGATGCTGCCCGCCTTCGAGGACGCCGACATCGTGTCGAGGCCGGAGGGCAACACCAACCTGTACGGCGTCGGGGGCGCGGAGCGGGGTGGTCTGCGCCGCGTGGGTGAGTACGCGGGGCTAGAATGGCTGGCGCTCAAGCACGAAGGGGAGAACCCCACCGGCAGCTTCAAGGACCGGGGCATGACGGTTGGCGTGAGCCAGGCGGTGCGTACCGGGGCGCGTGCGGTGGCCTGCGCCTCCACCGGCAACACCTCCGCCTCGCTGGCCTCGTACGCGGCGCAGGCGGGGCTTCCCTGCTTCGTGTTCGTGCCCGAAGGCAACATCTCGCTCGGCAAGCTGGCTCAGACCCTCGCCTACGGAGCTATCACCTTGCAGGTGCGGGGCGACTTCGACAGCGCCATGTCCCTGGTGCAGGCGGCATGCGCTGAGCTGGGCATCTACCTGGTAAACTCGGTCAACCCATTCCGCATCGAGGGGCAGAAGACCATCGGCCTGGAGATACTACAGCAGCTTGCGTGGGAGCCGCCGGACTGGATTGTGCTGCCCGCGGGCAACCTGGGCAACACGGCGGCACTCGGCAAGGCACTCCAGCAGGCCCTCGACCTCGGCCTCATAACGAGGCTACCGCGCATCGCCTCGGTACAGGCAGCTGGGGCCAACCCCTTCTTCCAGAGCTACACGACGGGCTTCAGCGAGCGGTTCACAGTGACGGCACACACAGTCGCCACGGCGATAAAGATTGGCGCGCCGGTAAGTTTCGCACGAGCGCGGCGGGCCATCGAGGTCACCAACGGCCTGGTGGTGCAGGTGGCGGACGAAGACATCCTGGATGCCAAGGCGGTAATCGACCGGGCGGGGATAGGGTGCGAGCCTGCCTCCGCGGCCTCGGTGGCGGGGGCGCGCCGGTTGGTGCTGGATGGTGACATGGGGGCAGGCGAGAGGGTAGTGTGCATCCTCACCGGGCATCTGCTCAAGGACAGCGACACCACTCTTGACTACCATCTTGGTAGATCGGGTGCCGCCGGGTCTTACGCCAACCGCCCGGTGCTCGTGGACGCGACCATAGACGCAGTGAGACGCACGCTGGAGTCGCATCTCTAGCCCCGCCCACACATGCCGTTTGCACGCACCGGCCGCTTTCCTTATACTGTCGCAACGAACACGTCCCTGTCTGTGCTTGCGGCCCTTGGCGAGCGCAACCTTATATCCCCTGTCCGTGCACCATATCCCGGAACATCATTTCCTCTATGTCTTCAGTTAGCGCGCGTGAGCAAACACACGAAGAAGCGCCGCAGCCGGCGGTACGCAGCCACCAGCTAGACCCGCTACTTTCGTCGGTCTTTCTCGTGGCGGCGGCCTTCATACTGGCCCTCCAGAACCCCATCTACGTCGAGCTAAAACCCCGCGCGGTAGAGAGCCTGGTGCTCTGCGGGCTTGGCCTCGTCCTGCTCGTCGGGGCGAACCTCCTGCGGCGCGCCACGTTGCTGGCGGCCGGTTCGGCTGTATTGCTGCTAGTCGTGGCGGCGGGCACCATGTCGCAGCCCGCGCAGTTGGGTGTGCCCCTCATCAGTGTCTGGCCCCTACGGGTGGGAGTAGTGCTACTGGTAGCGGTAGCGTGGGCATTTCTGCTACAGCCGCCCTGGTGGGTGCGCCGCGCACTGCTGGCATTCCTGGTGCCGAGCGGGTTGGTGCTGCTCTACTGGATACTGCCGCCCGTGCTCTACCCCATGCTTGGATTTCGCCTTCAGCCGGTGGTCAACAACAAGGTGCCGCATTACTGGCTGGCGGTGGACCGGCACGGAGGTGTGTACGCTACCGACCTGAACGGCCTGCTTGTGTGGGCCTACGACCCGCTTGGGCAGCCCAGGGGCACGCTGAATGCCACTAAAGCCCCACCCACGCCTGGAGCCGGGCCTGGCTTCGCCCCGGTCGGCTTCGGCAACGAAGTCGATGCCATAGGCTCGCGTATCTTCCGGGCCACCCCCACTCCAGGGTTGCGCGAGCTCGACCCTGCGCGTGTACCCCGTAGCGCCATTACGGCCTTTGACTTTTGCGGCATCGCCACCGATGAGCGCGACAACTTCTACCTGGCCGACGTGTTCGACCCCGGCGGCTTCAAACTGCTACGCTTCGACCCGGACGGCAACATCACCGCCCGCTGGGACATACCCGCCGAACAACTGCCCACAAACGACTGCCTGTCGGTAGACTCCGAGTACATCTACCTGAGCGTGTTGGAGCGCGGGCAACAGGGCCGCATCCTGGTCTACAACCACGGTGGCACCCTCGTACATGAGATTGACCTCGATTTCCTCCCGCTGTCGGTCTCCGTCCGCGACGACTTCCCTTTGCGAATAGACGACGGCCGCACCCTGGTGGTCATGGGCCAGGGTTCCGTCCAGCGGGTTGATATCGGGCCGGAAGGTGTCTCCATCAGGCCGCTCTTCACACCCCCGGTGGAGTTCCAGGTGCCTATGCTTCTCACCTCGAAGGGGGAGATATTGCTGACCAATCGCCAGTCGTTGCAAATAGGGCGGTTCGACCCGGCGACCGGAAGGCTGCTCGGCACCTGGGGCGGGCAGGGTATCATGCCGGGCCAGTTCGGGGACATCGGTTCGCTCGCCGAGGACACCAGCGGCCGCATCTACGTGTCGGACCCCGTACATGGCGTCATCCACCGGCTCCAAGCCGACGGCAGTATCACTGCCGTCATGTGGGCACCCAGGTTCGGCATCCCCCCCGTACCCGTGGAGATAGACTAGCCCCGTGGACCCACGACATGACAACCTGGACCCGGAGATCGCCACAGGCCCGGAAGCACCGCCGCCCGCACTCGATGAAACCCCTGGGCCGCCTCCGCCACTTCCCACCCGCCGGGTAGTTCGCACCGGCACACCGCCAGAGTTACATGTCCAGGCAGAGGAACGTACGGCAACCACCATAGCCGAGACTTCCCAGGAAGATGTATCGCCTCCCGCAACTGCCCATGTGCAGACGGAAGCCACGTCGCCGGACATCCACATCCAGGAGGACCCAGGAAGGCAGCAACGGAACGTCCGCGTGCTTGGCATCGTGTCCTTCCTTACCAGCGTGGGCAGCGAAATGGTCGTGCCGGTGCGCCTTCTGTTCCTGGTGACTGTGTTGCAGACCCCGTTGATCCTGGCAGGCTTGATAGAGGGGCTGGCGACAAGCGCCACCAGCCTGCTGAGGATTGCTTCGGGGCGGGTGGAGCAACGTTCGGGCAAGCGCAAGCCGCTTATGCTCCTCGGCTACAGCCTCTCGGCCATCGCGCGGCCCCTGCTCGCCCTCACAAGCATATGGCAGGCGGCGCTCGGCCTGGTCTTGCTTGACCGGGCGGGGCGCGGCCTCAGGAGCACTCCCCGTGACGCGGTGTTAGCCGCTACCGCGGACGCAGGTGACCGCAGCGGGGCGTTCGACTACCATCGTGGCATGGACACATGGGGGGCGCTCCTGGGGCCGCTGCTGGCCTTTGTGGTGCTCCTGCTGACCTATGACGACCTGCGCCCGGTGATCGCCTGGACCGCCGTGCCGGGTGCGCTTGCGGTGCTCATCCTGCTGCTGCTTTTCAGAGAACACCGCGCCGCACCCATGGCTGACGCAGCCCCAGCCGCCATGCCTGCTCCCCGCACGGCGGCCTCTGCACTGGGCAGGCGATTCTGGATGTTCACGGCGATCTCGGTCGTGTTCGCGCTGGGTAGTTCCTCTGAGGCTTTCATCTTCCTGCGTGTAGCCGACCTGGGCGATTCTGTGCTCATGGTGCCGCTCGTCTACTTCGGGTTCAACCTTGTGTACGCCCTGCTGGCCACTCCCCTCGGCGCGTTGAGCGTGCGATTCGGGCGCTTACCCGTGCTGCTGGGCGGCTACTCAATCTTTGCGCTCGTCTACCTGGGATTTGCCGTCTCCGTCGAAGGCTGGAACGCTTGGGCGCTCTTCCTCATGTATGGCGTGTACGCGGCTGCTGCCGAGGGCATGGGCAGGGCGTTTGTGGCGGGAATCGTCACGCCGGAGGCCAGGGGCACGGCGCTTGCCTGGTTCGGCGGGCTTGTGGGCCTTGCCGCGCTGCCCGCCAACCTGATCGCGGGTTGGTTGTGGAGCACTACCGGCCCCTCGGCTACCTTCACGTTCGGGGCCTGGGCGGGAGTGGTGGCGGTGGCGCTCACGCTAGCCTGGATGCCGTGGTTGCGCTCCCGGACCGCCCCCGAGGCAGCATTCACAGCCACACCCGACGCGCCGGTGTTGTCATAGGTTGCTGGCTCCTTCCAAGGGTGGGCGCAACACGCTTCTCGTCTCTATGCGGCTCCCCCACGGCTACGTCGAAGTAGGACATAGGACATCAGCACGCTGTTGGTCCTTGTCATTCTGAACGCAGTGAAGAATCGGGCGGCCAGAGAACATGCTGAACTGTGTGGACCAAGCCCCCCTTTGTCATTCTGAACGGAGTGAAGAATCTCGTCCTCCACCAGAATGTTACTTCTTTCTTACGGTACCCTGTGGCTGAAGGAAAGGTGCTACTTGGGTGCTGAGGGACGAGATTCTTCACTGCGTTCAGAATGACAGAGGCGGGAGTTGGTCACCGTAGTTCAACAGCATCCCTACCCACCTGATTCTTCACTGCGTTCAGAATGACAAGGACCACCTTTAGCCTCTGCATTCGACCTTAACACGGTCGTGGCCTTTTTCTTCCCCACTTGCCAGTAAATAAGGCATCTGCTATCCTGATGGCAACGTACCCAGGCGTGGGGAGGAGACCATGCGCGCTGACGGCACTGCGACATCCAGGCGGGGTGGGCTGTTCGGACTGAGCCGCTTTCACACCAGGCTCTTGTTCGTGTCGGGCGTCGGGTGGATGTTCGACGCGATGGACGTGGGCCTGCTCAGTTTCGTGCTCCCCGCTCTCAACCGCGACCTGAAACTGACCGGCACCCTCCCCGGCCTCATCCCCGCGTTTACCTTCCTCGGCATGTTCGCCGGGGCGGCCCTCGCGGGCAACCTCTCCGACCGCTACGGGCGCAAAGCCGTCTTCCAGTGGACCCTCATCCTGTACGCCATAGGCACCGGCCTGAGCGCCATCTCGTGGGACCTGCCCTCGCTCCTCCTGTTCCGGCTCGTCGCGGGCCTCGGCCTGGGAGGAGAGTTGCCCGTGGCCTCCACCCTGGTGAGCGAGTGGTCCCCTGCGAGGGTACGCGGCAGGCTGCTGGTCCTGCTCGAAAGCTTCTGGGCCTATGGCTGGATACTGGCGGCGTTGATAGGTCTGGCCCTGGTGCCCAACCTGCCGACTGACATGGGCTGGCGCGTGGCCTTCGCCATAGGTGCCCTGCCCGCCCTCTACGTGCTCTACAGCCGCCGCGCCCTACCCGAGTCGCCGCGCTATCTCGTGTCCGCGGGCCGCATCGAAGAGGCGCGCGCCGCCCTCGATTCCGCCTCGCGCATGGTTGATGACCCTGCTGACATACCGACGCTTGAAAGTTTCCGCCCCGCATCGAGCGCGACGAAAGGACGGGGGGATTGGTCGTCGCTGTTCGCGGGCGTGCTGGCCCGGCGCACCACGATGCTGTGGGTGCTGTGGTTCGGCATGGTCTTCAGCTACTATGGCATCTTCACCTGGCTGCCGAGCATCTTCGCCCAGAACTTCCCCCTGGTCCGCGCCCTCGAATACAACGTGGTGATTACAGTCGCCCAGGTGCCGGGCTATTTCGCGGCGGCCTGGCTGGTGGAGCGCATCGGGCGCAAGTGGACGCTGGCGATCTTCCTCGTGGGTTCCGCCGCCGGTTCGTTCCTGTTCCGCAACGCCACCGGGGCGTTCGACCTCGTGCTCTACGGCTCTACCATATCATTCTTCGCGCTGGGGGCCTGGGGCGTAATCTACACGTACACCCCTGAGTTGTACCCGACCGCCATCCGGGGCTGGGGCGCGGGGGCCGCGGCGGCGGTGGGTCGGGTGGCGGGCATCTTCGGGCCGTTCGTCGCCAACGCCATCGTCGGCAGCCCCATCACACCGGAGGGCGTGAACGTGGCCTTCCTGATGTTCACCGCCATCTTCTTCGTGATCGCGGCCAACGTTATGCTGCTGGGCGAAGAGACCCGCGGGCGGACGCTGGAAGAAATAGCAGGCGGGCCGGGTGCCGCTCCCGACAGGGGCACGCCCGCCGCCGGCCCCGCCACCTGATCCCGATGAACGCTCCCCTGACGCTCCGCGACCTCACACTGCCCGGCGAGCCACTCGATGGCGCGATGCCATTGACCGGGGAGGTGGGGCTGGACAACCCCGTGACCTGGGTGGCCTCCCTGCGGCCCTTTTCCCCCGCCTTCCCACGCCTCAGGGGTGGCGAGATAGCCCTGGTCGCCACCGAGAACCTCATGCGACATGACCCGCCCATTACCCTGGCTGACGTTGTGCGGCTGCTCTCTTCCACGAGGGGCGCGGGCCTCGCGGTGCGTGGTGGGGTGAACGACGCGGCAGTGCGTGCGGCGGAAGAGGCCCGGCTAGCTCTGCTGTCGCTGCCTGCCGATGCTCCCCTGGCCGATCTGGAACAGGCGATAATGCGCGAGTGCGCCTTCCACCAGGCACGCACCGAGATTTCGAGGGCCGAGGAGCCTGAAAGTTGGCTCGAAGACCTGCTGTCGGGGCGCGACGACCTGCAAGAAGGGGCTGTCAGCCGGGCGGAAAGGCAGGGTTATGCCCTGTCCAGGCAATACGCCGTCGCTTTCGTGTTGCCCAGGCGTGCGAGCGACCTAAGCGTCTCACAACAAGCTGATGCGCTGGCAAATCTGGGTGAGGCCTTAAAGGGGACCACCTCCCCTCGTGGCGACAGGCCGGTGGCCGCCCGCTATGACGATGGGCTGGCGGTGCTGCTGCCGCAGGGTAGTGAGAGCATGTTGCTCAGGGCGGTGGAAAGTACCGGGACGCTGGCCTGTGGTATTGGAACGACCAAGCCGCTGCTGCAAGTAACGGAGTCACTGAAAGAGGCCCAGCTAGCCGCCACCGCTTCCGCCCTCGTACTTAAGGGAGCACCCTCCCATTTTGCCAATCTGGGACCGCTCCATCTGCTCCTGCTTTTACATCGAGATCAGCCAAGAGAACTTGTCCATTTCGTTAATAAAGAAATTGGCTCTCTCATGAAGCACGATACAGGCATCGCGAACCCCCTGTTGCCTACGGTTGAGGCCTTCATCAGGCACGGGGGCAGGTTGCGAGAGACAGCGGAGCACCTCGTCGTACACCGCAACACACTGGCCTACAGGTTACAGAAGGCGGAGGAAATCCTGGGCGCCGACCTGAAGGAACCCGATGTGAGGTTAGGGATAGAATTAGCCTTGCTGGCGCTACCGTTGCTGGGGAACACGGACGACCTTCACCTATGAAGGCCTAGACGTTGAACAGCACGTTTATAATATCCCCGTCCTTCACCAGATAGGTCTTGCCTTCGCTCCTCAACACGCCCCGTTTCTTGGCCTCTACCATGTTCCCCGCCGCGATCAGGTCGTCGTAATGCACCACTTCGGCGCGGATGAAGCCCCGCTCCAGGTCCGAGTGGATCACCCCGGCGGCGCGCTGGGCGATGGTGCCCCGGCGTATCGTCCAGGCCCGCACCTCGTCCTCCCCGGCGGTGAGGAAGCTAATCAGGCCCAGTAGCGTGTACGAGCGGGCCACCACCTCACCCAGGCGCGAAGCCCCCATGCCGAGGCTCTCGCGGAACTCGGCGGCGTCCTCTGCCGATAGCTGCGACACCTCCATCTCCAACTGCGCGGGGATGGCGACCACCTGCGTCGAGGCGCTGCTCCACTGCTTGCCCAGCCGTGCCTCTAGCTCGGCGGCGCTGTCCAGGCTCTCCTCGCCTAGGTTGGCGACGATAAGCATCGGCTTGGCGGTCAGGAACCCGAAGTTGCGAATCGCCTTCTCGTCGTCCTCGTTGAGACCCAGGTCGCGTATGTGCTTGCCCTCTTCGAGCGCGGGGCCGATGCGGGTCAGCACCTCTTGCTCGCGCTCGCGCAACTCGCGTTCAGGCCCGTTCGTCTTCTGGATTTCTCCCTTGAGGCGCTCAAGGCGGCGTTCGATGATGCCCAGGTCCGAGAAGGCCAGTTCCAGCATCACGCTCTCGGCGTCGCGCATGGGATCCACCCCCTCGGTGCCTTCCGGCAGGGGCACAGCCGCGTTCTCGAAGGCCCTCACCACCAGCACCAGCGCGTCCACCGTGCTGATGAAGCCCAGCACCTGCCTGCTGATAGGCTCTTTGTTGGCATTGTCCTTGCCGCCGGTCATGCCCACCACGTCGGTGAACTGCACGTCGGCGGGCGTCAGCTTGCGCGGGTGAAACATGTCGGCCAGCACGTCCAGCCGCTCGTCGGGCACCTTGACCACCGCCACGTTTGGCTGGTCGCCCCCGTAAGCCGAAGTAGCAGCGTTGCTGCCGGTAATCGCATTGAAAAGGGTGGTCTTGCCGCTCTTGGGCAGCCCCACTATGCCGAGGTTCAAAGCCATCTATAACAACTCCCATGCTGACAATAATCTCCCCATTGTACCGCATGGGACCGAGGCGGGCTAGTTTGGAAGGAAGGATGAGCGGCCCACAGCGTCGCCACGACACGCCCGTTGGTGGAAGCATGCGGGTCCAACAACGCCGCCAGGAGACGCCCGTCGATTGAAATCGAGGGCTACACCTTGCGAAGTCCGCCCTGCGGCGGACTGTAACAACTCAGCGCCTCTGAAAAGGCCTAATAGTACATCTCAGTCCCGCAGGGACTTTGCCAAGGTGTAGCCCTCGATTTTAATCGACGGGCGTCTGTTGAGCACATAGCTTGAGCACATAGCTGCCCGCCACACCGTAGACCACCCAAAACTGCTTCCCACACCCTTCGTACTGCGTATTCCGTAATACCGTTCAACCGGCAGGCAAACAGTACCTATTTCCCCTTGAGAGACCGGCGCTATCTATGGTAAGATATGCCGCACGGCAGTATTATTCCCTACCCGAATGCCCTTTGGATTGCTTTACCTGGGCTACGCCTGACCTACCCTTACGAACTGCACGGCGCGTCAATCCTCCGCAATTATCCTCCCGTTACTACTTCGAGGTCCCACACGGATGCAACGTACCGACATCGCCAACCCGCCTGAAGTGCGCGCGGACCACGCCCACGCCCCGGATGAAATTCGCCGGAACCTGCTCGATTCGCGTCACAGTACGGAGTCCGAACGGAGTTCCAGTCGCAGCCCTTTCCTCCCACGGGTTGCAGTCGGGCTGATGCTCGTGTTGCTTGCTATCGTAGGTTCGCTCTTCCTGTACAACGGGGCGCATGATGGCCGCATCTACAGGGGTGTGAAAGTGCTCGGTGCCGACTTGAGCGGCTTGAACATGGCCGAGGCTCGCATCGCGCTCGTGCAGGCCTCTCAGGGCTACCCTGACGGCAACGTGACCGTGCAAGACGGCGCGCGCACCTGGACTTTCGCGCCCGCAGAGTTGGGCCTGGGCGTTGACATTGATAGGACGCTCGAAGTCGCCTTCAGCTACGGCCGCACCGGCGACACCATGTCCGACCTGGGCAGCAAGCTCAACGCGCTCTTCTCAGGCACCACTGTCGTGCCACTGCTCGCTCATGACGCGGCCAGCTTAAACCAGGCAGTTGCAAGCATTGCGGCAGAGGTAGACCGCCCGGCGGTAGACAGCAAGCTGGAACGCGATGCCGAGGGCAGGGTGATTATCACCCCCTCAGCTACAGGCACGCTGCTTGATCGGGACGCCCTCAGCGGCGACCTGGCGAAGAGCATGTCCGCCGTACCCCTGTCCGCAGTAAATATCAGGATGGTTGAGCAGGCCCCGGCTATCACCGAAGAAGCCCTACGCAGCACGGAGTCGCAGGCGCTGCTACTTACCGAGCAGCCGATTAGCCTGGCAGCGGGCGAGTCGAACTGGACGCTTGAGCCAGCCGATCTACGCGGCATGCTGGCCTTGGAGACGAACGCTGGCGGCACTGCCTCTGTTAAGCTGGACCGCGCGGCCCTCGATGCATACCTTCAGCCCCTCGCCGAGGAGCTACGGGTCGCGCCAAAAGATGCCCAGGTGACCATCGGCAAGGGCGCGGCTACGCTGACGGAAGACGTTTCGGGCCAGGAACTCGATATAGCCTCGACAGTGGCGGCCATCGAACAGGCGGCCCAAGTTGGCAACCTCGAGGCCCGCAATGTTGCGCTCCCCATCAAGGAAGTGCCCGCCAGCATCCAGACCGAGCAGGTCCAGCCACTCTACGAGAAGGCCAACACGCTGATTACACAGGGCGTACGCCTCTACTTCCGCGACGACGGCTACATCCTGCGCAACACCTCGGTGACCGGCTTCCTCGACGTGGTACAGGGCGAGGGTGACGCGCTCCCCCGCCTGGCGATTGACCAGGATGTGCTGGCGAGCCGCATCTCCGGCGTAGCCTACAACTTCAACCGCAAGGCTGTGGACGCACGCTTCCGCATGGTAGACGGCGCGCCCAGGAAGATCACCTCCGGCCAGGACGGCATGAAGGTGGACGTGCAGTCATCCCTCCAGAAGGCAGTCAGCGCGATAGAAAGCTTCTCCGGCACTGACAGGTTGCAGGTCGAGCTTGACGTGGCGGTCACCCAGCCGACACTGATGGACGCAGACCTGTCGAGCATCCACACCCCCGACCTGCTCGCCTCCGGCCAAACCGGTTACGTGGGTTCTTCCGCCGAGCGGGCCTGGAACGTGGAGCTTGGGACCCGCCACATTGACGGCGCGTTGGTCGCTCCGGGCGCGGAGTTCTCAACCAATGATACAATAGGCGACCTGACGTTGGAAGCGGGCTTCAAGATGGGCTACGGCATCATACGAGGCCCCAACGGAGTAACTACGGTGCCTTCCGAGGCCGGGGGCATCTGCCAGGTGTCCACCACGCTCTTCCACGCTGTGTTCCGGAGCGGCCTCCAGGTCACCGAGCGCAACTGGCACTCCTACTGGATTTCCACGTACGGCAGGCCCCCCAGTGGTCTACAGGGCCTGGACGCCACGATAGCGCCGCCCGAGAAGGACTTCCGCTTCAGGAACAATACGGGCAATTGGCTGCTCATCAGGGCCACCGCCGATGGCACCAACGTCACGTTCCAGCTATACGGTGTGAACCCCGGCTGGACCGTGAACATAGCCCAGCCCGTCATCACCAACCGCGTGAAGACGGACCTCACGCCCGTGACCGAGACCTCGTCCGAACTGCCCAAGGGTAAGAAGGTGCTCGTGGAGCGGCCTCAGGACGGCTTCGACTCCTCGATCACCCGCACGGTGCTGGACGCCAACGGCAACGTCGTTGACAAGTGGACCGCCAAGAGCCACTATGTGCCCGCCCGCGAAAGGTATCTGGTAGGTACAGGGGACTAGGACTAGGTAGAAACAAAGGATTGCACCGCAGAGACGCAGAGGACGCAGAGGTCACGCGGAGAAGCATAGACATTGGTGGATATAGGGCAACATTGTACCGTACAATGTTGCCCTTGCCGTTTCCTGAACAACCACCGCGTCGGCATAAGCTTTGTGTCTACATGGGGACAGGCATTCCTTTTAGTAGCTGACCTATTTACGAAATGTGCTTTCAAGAAAGGCGGTACTATCATGCCGGATATAGACGTAGTGGAGTTGCCTGAGTTGGATACGTCTCTGTTGCCTTACTACCAAGAGTGGAAAGCAGAGCAGCAGACAGATAGACGACATGGCCTCTGGTACTATCTGTTTGATCTAGCCAACCACGAGATTGCCGCAGCCTTCAGCAAGCTGTTCTGGCCCGATTTCATTGAGGTGGACGGGCTTATCTTGCTTGCGGAAAACTACCCCAGGCTCGGTATGACACCAGAAGAGTTCAAGCAGACACTGGAAAGCAATCCAAGAAGCATTGAATTCACCGTCAACTACGTGTCCATCCCTTACATGTTCAGGGATAATGGTATTACGATGGAAGATGGTGTCTACAAGGCTGTGTTCTCCCAACAGTTGTTTGACTACCTGGCGCGAGTGTTGCTGATTTCCTGGAAGCACGCCTTGAAAGAGGCATATCCTGACAAAGAATTCGTCTTTTTCTACAATGTCGACCCTGATGGGGCCAACCGCAAGATCAGCTTTTACCAACGGCCCTAGTAGTTCAGGAGTGACTGAAAGTTACTACCGAGCACCACGCTGTGCAGAGAGTGGTATTGTTCAGGACCCCTCTATAAGGGCTAATCCATCGCTGCGCACCGCCCTACGTGCTTCAAAAGCACATCTTGACGCCTACCCCCCTAACTGGAGTATAATGCTGGTGTTGACAACGATGTCACGCACCGGCACGAATTTGCATTTCTCATGTTGTACGTTTTGGTAGTGCCAGGTCCGGAGTCGTTGGAAGTTTCCCCTTCCCCTTGCCCCTCCCCCTGGACTGCCGCGCGGATTTTCCCACTTTCGCCGCCCGGAGGCATTTATGGCACTAGACTATAAGACCAGTACGCAGACCCAGAACGCTGGGGACCAACTCGACCCGAGCTACTACGACGACCTGCTGGCCGAGAAACGCGCCTATTACTACGCGCTGGTAGACCAGGTTTTCAGCCGGGATGACGACCCGCAGGACCGCTACACCCCGCGCGAGGAGCTAGAAGGGCTGTCGCTGCACGAGATACTCGCCATGTACGCCGCGATGCGCACGTCCCGCGACATCGACATGATGCAGCAACTGCTCCAGCGCACGGGCAACCTGTGGTTCTCTATCGCGGGCGCGGGCAAAGAGGCCATCAACGTCGCCGTGGCCGCTCACATGCGCGCCGACGACTTCAAGTTCCCCTACTACCGCGACCAGACCCTGGCCCTGTGGTCGGGCATCACCCTGTTAGACGTGCTGCGCCAGAGCGTGGCCTCCAGCAAGGACCCGATGTCGGGCGGCCGCCAGATGTCCAGCCACTTCGGCTCGGTGGAGTTCAACTTCCCCACCGGCTCGACCATGACCGGCTCCCAGGCTCTGCCCGCCGTAGGTGCCGCCACTGCCCTCCTGCTGGAGAAGAAGCTGGGCAAGCAGTTCAGCCCCTCCGCTCGCATGGGCCGCAGCGACGCTATGGTCTACATGTCGGTGGGCGACGGCACCACCTCCGAGGGCGAGGTCGAGGAAGCCATCAAGGACGCCGTGCGCAACATGTCGCCCGTGCTGCTCACCGTGCTGGACGACGAGTGGGCCATCTCCACCCCGGTGGACGTGAACATCCCCGGTGGCAGCGCCTCGCGGATGTACAGCCGCTACTCCAACCTGCCCAACGGCAAGCACCTGGAAGTGGTGGAGGTTGACGGAACGGACTTCCTGGAGTCGTACAGGGTAGCCCGCGACGTAATCGCATACCTGCGCGCTGGTAAAGGCCCGGTGCTCCTGCACGCGCACGTTACCCGCCCCCTGAGCCACTCGTCCGCCGACACCCAGGCCTACTATCGCAGCAATGAAGACCTGTCCGACGAGGCCAGCCGCGACCCGCTGACCCGCATGGCCGCTCTGTTCGGCAAGTACGGCATCGGTGAGGAGCAACTCAAGCAGCTTGACGCGCTCGTTACCAAGGAAGTGCGCAGGCTGGCCGACCAGGCCGTGAGCGAACCCAAGCTAGACCCTGAGACGGTCACCTGGCACATCACCAATACCCCTTACGACCTGCGCGTGGCCCGCTTCCAGGACGACGCGGCGAACAAGCTCGTGGAGGACCGCTCGACCGAGCCGATCCCCATGCGCGACCTTATCACCCGCACCCTGCTTGAGCAGATGGACAAGAACGACCGCATCGTCATCTTCGGGCAGGACGTAGCCGACTTCCCGGTACCCGACCCCACGGGCAAGTTGAAGGGTAAGGGCGGCGTGTTCCACGTCACAAGGGGCGTGGGCGCGGCCCACCCCGACCGCGTGTGGAACGCTCCTCTGGCCGAGGCCACCATCGTGGGCACCGCCATCGGTTACGCCTGCGCAGGCTTCATGCCGGTAATCGAGGTGCAGTTCCGCGACTACGTACACCCCGCCTGGCAGCAGCTTGTGGACGAGCTAGCCACCCTGCGCTGGCGCTCCAACGGCACCTTCGCGGCCCCGATGGTTATCCGCATCGCGTACGGCGACTACCTGGGCGGCGCGGGCGCTATCTGGCACAGCGAGGCGGCGGTTGGTCCCATCGCACACTATCCCGGCCTGCGGGTGGTGGTGCCGTCGCTCGGTTCCGACGCGGTGGGCCTGCTGCGTGAAGCCATCGTCTCCGGCGACCCCGTGGTGTTCCTGGAGCCGAAGTCGCTCTACGAGGCCAAGCCGTCGCGCTCGTACTACCCCGGCCCCGACTATCGCGTACCGTTCGGTCTGGCCCGCGTGGCCCGCGAAGGCACCGACATCACTATCGTGACCTACGGCAACCTCTGGCCCCGCTCCATGGTCGCCGCCGAGACGCTGCAATCGCAACACGGCATAAGCGCCGAGGTAATTGACCTGCGCACGGTGGACGCCGGGTACGACCGCAAGACCATCTTGCAGTCGCTGCACAAGACCGGCTTCCTGCTGGTGGCGGACGAGGACCGCGCAATCGGCGGCTTCGGCTCGTCGGTCGCCGCCGAGTTCGCATCGGCCCACTGGCACGACCTGGGCGGCCCCATCGGCCGGGTGCACCCCAAGTTCACCCGCGTGTCGTACGGTCCTCAGGGCGAGCGCGCCATCATGCCCGGCCCCGACCATATCGTAGCCGAGGCGCTGAGGGTGCTCAAGGGCTAGTTCCGAGTTCTAAGTGCTGAATTAGAAGAGAGGACTGGGCATTCGCTCAGTCCTCTCTTTTTATCGTACAGGCGGGCTGTAGCTCAGTCGATAAACACGTACGGGAGTGCTACCCTCTTTAGTGTATTCCCCAATCAGTATGCCTCTCTCTTGTATGAGCTGTTCGAAATCTCCGCGTTGTACCAGGGAACTGGCTATATTCGGCTCAAAAGTATCTATATTGTCAACCAGGTACTGTTCAGTTGTCTCGTCGAGAATAAGGTACTCGGGTTGTAAATAGTCAAACGCTCTGGATACGTCGCTTGTCCCCGCCCAGCGCCGGTAAAAGACGAGTTGTTCCCACGATATGTAATGCCTATCGTGTAGAGCCAGCCACCATGTTTGTACCCCCATTACCCTGCCATCCGGAGGTATAGTCTCCCTGACAAATGCAGCCCTGCTTTCAAATTCGGCACTGCTGTCAGTGACCATCGAACGTAGTGCAACGGCGGCAGGTGTAAGCAACAGACTTAGAACTATGACAGTCCGAATCAGGGCAAGGCGCGACCCACGCCACGGCATGTGCGCGATTCTATCGACAAAGTCACCCGCTATCAACCAGAATCCCGGAGCTAGCAGTATACTGTAGTGACCCGGGCGATTTACGATTATCCAGGTAAATGTGAGAGTTGTCACCCAGAATATGACCAGCAGCTTTATGTACCGAATGTCTACTGCTCGCTGCACCAGACGCTCGAAGAGACTGAACATAAGTAGGGGCCATGACAGCACACCTACGAGCAGTATTGTGCCCATTATGTACCAGACCGAGTGTTGGGGAGCGAGTATAGGTAGTTTATGAGCGTCGCCGCTGAGCATGTGGTGTACCTGCAGGTAGGCAGGCCACGAGGGCAGTACATGAACGACAATCTGCAGTAGTATGCCCACTCCCAGCGTTGCGTTGAACGACCAAAAGCGAGCAGAGCGCCATATATGTGTGCGGTGCTCCAGGAGGTAGAGCGCCCAGATGGTGGGTACGTATATGATAATGTTGGGATGAATATCCAGCCCTAACCCGATCAGTCCTCCGGCAAGGAGGGCCCTTACAGGTATTCCACGAACCTCGTCGTTAAGGCACAATGCTATAGCGCCGTAGCCCAAGGCAGCAACCATTATGTCATGCCTAGCCAGGTGCGCGGACACTGTGAACGGCACCGAAAAAGCTCCAATAAGCACAGCAAGCAATGCTGCCCTGGAGTTGCTCAGTCTACTTGATATTGAGTAAACAAGTCCGAGCAGTAGCAAACCAAACGCCAGCGACTCCACGCGCAAGCCGAAAAGGGATATACCTGATACTTGCACCACGAGCGCCTGCAACATCGGGCCCAGGATCCAATAGACCCCTTCGTATCCGGGATACTGCTCAACCACGCCCAGGTCAAGAGCCCCTACACCGTAACCAGTATTCAGAAAACCTTGTGCACGACTTGCATACCACGCTTCGTCCACGAATGGAGCTGGAGTACGCATGAGGCTGATCAGGTGAACGACTGTTACTATGCCAAGTGCCAGCCAGAATCCGCGGTGCCACACCAGCCGCGGCGGGCGCGATGTCAGATTCTCATCGTTCGCTTCTGCTTTATGCGATACTGCGCTCATGCCGGCACCCAAGTAACTTCCTCGTTTCCGCGTGTTACTTTAATCCCTGGTGCACTACACTAAATTTGATGAGGTCTGTGCGCTCCTGCACCTTTTCAAATAGATGTTCAGCAAGAGACACTGTGTAGCGCCCTCCCGTACAAGAAAACTCGATGAGCACAGCCTATCACGAGAATATGCTGCTGGCATCAGTCCCACGTACCAAAAAGAAGTAGGGGCACGATGCACCGTGCCCCTGCAACATGCCAGGCGATCATCCAGCTACGGCATCTCCAGCCCGTGAGCCGTCAACAGTGCTTCATCCGTCAAAACATCCGCCGTCCGCCCGTCAGCCACTATGGTGCCTCCATCCATGATGATGGTGCGGGGGCAGAGGTCGCGCACCAGGGGCAGGTCGTGAGTGGTAATCAGGATCGTCTGTGGCAGGTCGCGCAGCAGGTTGATGAGGCCACGCCTCGCACGTGGGTCCAGCCCGGCTGATGGCTCGTCCAGCACCAGCATCTCCGGTTGCATCGATAGCACCGTCGCCACAGCGATGCGCTTCTTCTCCCCGACGCTGAGGTGGTGCGACACCCGGTGCATATACTCAGTCATGCCAACTGCGGCTAGCGCCTGCTCCACCCGCCTGCGCACTTCGGCTTCCGGCAAGCCCTGGTAGAGGGGGCCGAAAGCCACGTCATCGAACACCGTGGGCGAGAAAAGCTGGTCGTCCGGCAATTGGAACACCATCCCCACCAGCGCGCGCACCTTCCCCAGGTTCGGCTTTGCCACGTCCAGGCCGCATACCTGCACCGTGCCCTGGCCCGTCAATATGCCGTTCAGGTGCAGTATGAGCGTTGACTTGCCCGCCCCGTTCGGCCCCACAATCGCCACCTTTTCCCCCTGCCGCACGTCAAGCGTCACATCGTGCAGGGCCGGGTGGCCGTCCGGGTAGGCAAAGGAGAGGCGCTCGATGTGCAGCGCGGTGGGAGCCTCAAAATCGGTAACTCGCGACATAATCAGGTCTTCCATCAGGACAGGAGAAGCGACAGCCATAACAACCCCAACAATACAATGATACCAACGAACAACAACGTCCACTCGCCCCGCGACACCCGTGGGAGGCCCAACGTCCGCACCTCGCCGTCGTAGCCCCGCGCCGACATTGCCGAGTAGATGCGGTCGCCCCGCTCCAACGAGCGCACGAACAGGTTGCCCGCCATGCCCCCCGTGACCCGCGCCCGCCAAGCCACGCTACCGCCCACCTTCCGCCCCGGCACCGCGGCGGCCGCGCTGCGCGACTCCCTGGCCCTCATCAGCCGCTGCGCCTCGTCCGCCATGACGAAGATGTAGCGCCACATCAGCCCGAATATGCTCACCAGCAGCTTGGGCACCCGTATGGCCCGCATAGCCAGCATCAGGTCGGGGAACGAGGTGGTGGACGCGAGCACGATAGCCACCTGCACCGAAATCCAGGAGCGCACCGCGATGCTGGCAAAGCGTTCCAGCCCCTCGGCAAACACCGTCAATTCCCCGATGCCCAGCGGAATAGCGAACAGCCTCTGCGTGCCCATAGTGAAGGCGAGCGGCAGGGCGGCCAGCACGAACGGCAGCGCCAACGAAGACCGCTTGAGCACCTTGCCCACGCCCAGTTCCGAAAGGATTTCCACGGACAGCGCGACAGCAAACAGGAGGATGTAAGCGGGCCAGGCTCCAACGGGCGTGAGGCTGGTCGTCAGGATGAAGGCGAGGGCGAGCACCAGCTTGACGCGGGGGTCCAGCGCGTGGACCGGGCTGGTGCCCGCCCTGTAGGGATCGAGAAAGTGGACGTGCACAGCTAACCCGGCTACGCTGTCGGCTGGCGGCGTTTGCGGCTGTGGGCCACTGCCAGCGTCACCCCGAACACTATCAGCGTCCCCAGCACACCCGCCACTATGGTAGCCAACGCGGGGCTGCCTATGCCGGGAAAGACGTAGTCCTCGAAGATGCTGAACTGCGGACCTTGGGCGCTACTACTGAAGTTCTGCTGCTCGGCCACCCATTCCAGGCCGTCAGGGTTCGCGGAGGCGATTGGCGAGAGCACGGTCAGCGCCAGCGCCAACGCCAGCCCACCCGCCGCGATAGCCCTGCCACCGGCGGCCCGCGCCTCTCCCAGCTTGAGCAGGTCGGGACGAGTAGCTGTCACGAACGCTAACGCGCCCACCGTAATGAGGCCCTCACCAATGCCGATGAGCGCGTGCACTCCGCCCATCGCCGGGATGGTGAAGTCGGCGCGGGCGGTGCCCGAAAGGGCTATTTGCAGCCCGACCCCAAGCGCCGTAACAAGTATGGAGACCCAGGCTGCGATGAACCCGCCCGACATGATACCTACGCGTCTGCCCCCCGCCAACTTTCGCGCGATGCTGAACACGGCGTATGAAACCGCCACGCCAACCACGGCCATGTTGAAGAGGTTGCCTCCCAGCGCGAGCAACCCACCGTCCTGGAACAGCACCGCCTGGATGGTGACCACGCTGGTCATGACCAGGATAGCGGCCCACGGGCCGAGCAGTATCGTGGCAAGGGCAGCGCCCATGAGGTGGCCCGAAGCCCCCGCCACCGGGAAGTTGAGCATCTGCCCGGCAAATATAGCCGCCGCCATGACACCCATCAAGGGCACTTGCCTCTCGGCCATCTCCTCGCCCACTCTCGCCAGCGAGAGGCCCACGGCGGCTATAGCCAGGACCCACAGGACTATAGAGACAGGTACCGACAGGAAACCGTCGGGGATATGCATTGCGATTGGTGCGATAAGCATTTGTGGTGTTAGCTCCTGGTGATATGCTTTGCCTGATTACTGGCTCTCAGCAGCCTGTTACGCGGTCTTCCGTGCACTCTCGATTACCTAAAATATACCCCGTTTTGCAACTAGTTGCAATAACGTAAGATATACGCAAGCCGCTCTGAGTCGGATTGTACGTTTGAGAGTTTCTGCTCAGGAACTATCACCGTTTTGACAGAGGCCGACCGCCCCGCTATACTGCAAGAGATGGACACTAGGTCACCGCAAGTGGCCGCCAGCAATGGAGAACAGGGTATGTCGGCAATCACACCCGTAACACGCGAGTACCTGGAAGCCATCTACAACATCACCGTAGAGGGCGACCCGGTGGTGGGCGTGCGCCTGGCAGAGAAGTTCGGAGTGTCGCCCCCTAACGTGGCCCAGGTGCTGACCCGCATGGAGCGCGACGGCCTCATCAAGATGCCTGGCCGGGGGCGGGGCAAAGCGGGCGAAGGTGTAGAGCTTACCCCCGAGGGCCGCTCCCAGGCCGAGCTGCTGCTGCGCCAGCACCGCCTCGCGGAACGCTTCCTGGTGGACGTGATGGGCATGGACTGGGTGCAGGCCCACGAAGAGGCCCATAACCTGGAGCGTGGCATGTCGGAGGCCCTGGAGGACCATATGGTAAAGCTCCTGGGCAACCCCCGCACCTGCCCGCATGGCAACCCCATCCCCGGCCAGAACTCGAACACGCTCGACTACCTGCGCGAGCAAAAAGCCGTCCGCCTGAGCCAGGCCGAGCAGGGCAAGCAGTTGAAAGTGCTGCTCATCTCCGAGGTGGTGGAGGACGAAACGGCCCTACTCACATACCTGGGTAGCCTCCATGTCATGCCGGGCGCTCGCGTCACCGTGCTGGACCACGACCCCCAGGACGGCACCTTCCAGGTCAGCGTGATACCCCGCAACACGGAAGGTGAGGCCGCCAACACGGTGTCGCTGACCAAGGAACTGGCAGCCAAAATCTGGCTGCGCGAAGTCTAGCCGGGCGCGTCCTCTCGTGTAGCCGTTTGCCTTGTCAGCAGGTAGGTCAATATTGCTGCTGATAGCACGGCGTACACAGTGACGGCAATACCCCAGAGTATGGCCCAGTACAGGACTGAAGGCAGTGGATAAAAAGGGAATGACCGGGACATGGCGATCCAATCCTGAGGTAGGACATTCCCGCTAGCAATGTATGATGCTGCTAGTACCCCTGCAATCCAGGCTGCCGCACTACCCGCGACCTACCACTCAGCCTTCTGGATATAATGCCTCAGCACGAGCCACTGTGCAAACCCTGTTACAGCACCTGCCAGGAGCATCCCAACAAAAGGTATGATACAGATCATGAAGGACAGGGTCACACTGCAACTCGTCGCCAGGACCCACGGCATCAAAGGCAATGCTCTAATGAATAAGCGCAACACGAGGCCTTGAGCGAACCCAAGTGCCGGACCGACCATAAATGTGAGGCATGTAGCCCATATACAGATGGGTGACAGTGCATTATCTCCTGCCAGGGAACTTGAGGTACTTCCCCCGTCTGATGTGATTGACAATGTGACCAGCGCGCCCGCCCCGAAGAAACTCAGGAAAGCTGGGATAGATGTCGCAATGATCCAGCACCCCCAGAGCAGCAGAGTACGATGGGGCGTGTGGCCGTTCTGCAACGCTCTCGTGCGCATGTAGATATCCTCTTTACTGGTGGATAGGAGTCAGGTGACCTACAACAACTTCGTCAGCCACCGCTCCAGCAACCGCAGCCGTGGGTGCTCGCTATCACCCGGCAGCAGCGAGCGCATGGAAGTATCTAGCTCAGCCGTCATCAAGCGCAGCCTGGTTCGCAGGTCGCCTGCAAACTCCTGGGGCGCAATCGTGTCGCCTATGCGCACGGCTAGCCTGCGCCGCAACCACAGCTTGCTCGTACCTGTAAGGCCCACAGGCAGGAGGGGCACGCCCGACTTCTGGCTCAGGTGGGCGGCACCCTCCTGCAATTCGCACAGCCCGCCTTCCTCCTCGCCTATCCGCCCCTCCGTGAACATCAGCAGCGAGCCACCCTTTTGGAGCACCCCTCCCATAGTGCGAAGGGCTTGCAGCGGCTTGTCGCGGTCCAGCGGTACCATAATCCGCAACGCATCTATGGTCAATCGTCGGAACCAGGAGATACGGCGCACCTCCTTCTCCCCCAGCACGTAGATACGCGGCTCAACGGGCAGGAACAGCAGCACCAGGAATGCGTCGGTCCAGCCCAGGTGGTTCGCGCACACGATCACCGGCGAATGTGGCACTTTCTCCAGGCCGCTCACCTTGACCCGGAACAAGAGCCTGAACACCGCGCGCAGGACCTCTCTAAAGATACGTAGCGGCAAGCTAGCGCGAGACAACGCATCTTTCGGCCCATCCTGGCTTTTGGCGGGCACAGCAAGGCTTGCGTCTGATATTTGAACGCTCATAATAGCTATCCCTATCTTGTGCTTACAGAGAAACTCAGTCGGTGTCCACGAACCGTTCGGGGCGGACGGAGCGAAGGAGGAGTGCGGCAAGGGCTGTCATCAACGCGGCGAAGATGAAGGCCCAGCGGTACGCGTCGTCAGTCCCGACGAACAGTTCCGCCCCTGCTACGATAGCGCCCGCCACCGCCGACCCCAGCGGTTGCGCGAACGAGAAGACGGCGGAACCGAGGCCCACGAACTCGGCGGTGCGCTTGCGGGGCACGAGGTCCACCAGCATAGGGTTGATGAGCGACATGGCCGAGTTGCCCACGCCGATGAGCGCCAGCGCGATGGTGCCCTGCAACAGTGAGGTGCTTTGCGAGCCGACCAGGGCCACCACCGAGAACATCACCAGGCCGAGCGTCATAGCGGTCTTCTTGCTCGTGCGGTCGGCGAACATGCCCCACGGCACCGCGAAAATGAGCATCGAGACGGTAGCCGCCAGGGGGAGCAGGAATACCTCGCTGTCACTCGCCCCCAGTACCTTCGACCCGAACAGCGTGATAAACGGTACCGCCCCGCCCGAGCCTAACCAGAAGAAGAGTATCGCCAGCGTGTACTTGGCAGCCTCCGGGTATGCCCGCAGGTTGCTGATGTACTGCCGGGGAGTTATCTTCCCCATCTTCTGCCCCGCGTCCCGCTCGACAGGCACGGCTGGTTCTTTCACGGTGAAGAAGGTATAGGCCCAGCAGACGAGCATGATCACCGTGCTCACCCCGAATACCAGGAACTCCCCGTTGGCGATCAAGAAGTACGCCATGAGGGCGAATATGATATTGCCGAGCGCGGTGCCCACCCCTATCAGGCCGCCTATTCTGCCGCGGTGGGCCGGGGGAAACAGATCGGCCATCATCGCCATGTAGGGGTCCCAGGCAATCGCGAGGAAGAACGCCGAGACGGTCATTACCCCGAACATGATCCAGAAAGGTGGGTGAAGCGCCAGCAGCATGAGGGCCACGGCCATGAGCGGGATGCCGATGAGGAAGAAAGGCCTCCTGCGACCGAGAGGGCTGCGCGTGCGGTCGCTGATCCTCCCGACCACCGGCTGCACGAACGCCCCAACAAAGGACCGCTCGTTCGCCAGCAGTCCGATGAGCGAGGGGTGCAGGTTGTAGGTGGCGAGATACGGTGGCAGGGCGAAGTTGAACAGGCCATACACCACCGACGCCCCTAGGTTGGCAACGCTGTAGTTGATGCCCAACGCCAGGTCGAACTTGCCCGGCACCGACTGCTCGGTTGGTGGGGGTGCCTGTCCTCCCAGCGGGGGTATGCTTGCTACCGGCTCCATATTAGGGCTGCTCCCTCTTGCTTCGACTTCCATCGTGTTTACCTCGCCGTGGTACCTGATAGTTTGCTGCCCGGTTAGCATTTCTGCGGATTATACCGCCGCAACAGGCCAAAGTAAATAGTGCAGACGGCATCCACAACCTGGACCTGCAACTCGCTCTTGCCAGCAATGCAATGTGCTTGGACCTCATGGTTACATGATAGCGACACCAGGACAAAAACGCTTCGGCAGAATTGCCTGATTCCAAGCGACATGGTCATTGGCTGGTATAGGTAATAATGCCTAGAATTGTCTCAACAACATGGAAATACGAAATGAGCACATGGCCCCACCCTGTCATTTCGAACGTAGTGAGAAATCTCGTCCCTCACCAGGATGTTTCCTCTTTCTTATGGTAGAGAGTGGCTTTAGGAG
>JALZHI010000193.1 GCA_030913985.1 Chloroflexota bacterium
GATATCCACGGATCGGCCTGCAAGCGGCTCCCCGTGGCTTTTCGCAGCGTTGCCACGTCCTTCATCGGCCCTAGTTGCCAAGGCATCCACCATACGCCCTTCTTCGCTTGTCACCACCCTTTCCCTTCTCTTATCTCTCCTGCCGTCCGGGCCGCCCACCGCTGAACATGTCAGAAGCGTTCGTCCGTGCGCGGTTCGACTCGAGAGAGCGGATAGCACAAGCACATTTGCAGCGCATAATCGGTCATTCTTCTTTCTTGCGAAATTGAATTCCCTTCATAGAAGCAAAGCGTTAGTTTCTGCTTCCATGATGCTTTGTTGCTAGTTACTCATTTGCAACTATTCTCTTGTTAAGGTGGACACTCCTGCTTTCGCTTGAGTGACCCGTCAGCCCTCTTGACTGCCGGTCGCCGCCTTTGTGCAAGACGAGGATCGGAATTCGTTATGGGCTTACTTACTTTTCAAGGTGCGTGTCGAAGGCAACAAAAAAGACCTGGGCACTCGCCTCAAGCCTTCACTCACCGGCTGGAGTTTGCGAGTTACTATATCAGTTTGTGACCTCGATCTGGTTCATTCTTGTCCTTCGGCCTCTTGCGAACTGCTTATCCAGTCCTGGGCGCTTGGATATTATACGAAACCCGTTTTGCTTTGTCAAGCGATTGGCTCTTCTTTTTCGAGCAATTTCGCTGTTGTTTTTGCGCTTCGTTTCGGTTCTTTTTACAGTTCCGATTTCCCTCCGCGCTCATTTATTATACGGAATTCGTATCCCTTTGTCAAACGATTTGGCCTTGTTTTCAGGGCAATTTCGTCCAAGTCTTGCGGCCGTGCACTCTCTAATCAGAGCCGTGCCATGAACGCCTGGTTAGTATAGGGAAACGCCAGAGCACTTGTCAAGAGTAACTCATAGCTTTGCTGCCGGCGCTCAACAGCTTCCCCCGTAGCTACCTGGAGCGGCGTAGAACAATCTAGTGCTGATTGACATCGCCTCCAATAGCCTGGTAGACTTATAAGAGTCTGGCATGTCACAGGCGAACAACTGCCGGGTGCCACAAGCACTAGAACATACCGGTTGACATACGAGAGGGACCAGGGGAAGTTCAAGCTTATGTTCCCCCTTGATCTCGCATGCTGTACAAGATCCTATACATAGGAGATACCCACAGCCTCAACAACAATATATTGGCCTCAGCGCAGGCTTAGGAAGGTAGACTTCGTTGTCCTCTATGTCCCACCACAAATCTCCTTTGCATTGGTACCTCATCCTCGGGGTGGTTATGCTTGCAGTCGTTGCCATCCCAACAAGCATAGCGCTTGCTAAGATAACTGGACAGTCGAGCAACTACGGGCCGGCACAGCCCGTGGCAGCATCTCAAAGTGGCCCTGGGTGCGAGCCTGGCTTCAACGTTGTCGAAGCAGCGGATCCTGGTTTCCCTTCTGAATTGAGTGACATATCTGCGGTTGCAAGCAATGACATATGGGCAGTGGGATACTCTGACACTGACGGCGGTTCCCGTGATGGCCTCATCGAACATTACAATGGCACGGACTGGACACGTTTCAATTCTGCGACCGTCTCTACCGACACGCATATCTTGAGAGCCGTAGACGCACGGGCCTCAAACGATGCTTGGGCTGTTGGATATTACCTTCACGCCGCCGGTTACGCGCAGACCCTGGTAAACCACTGGAACGGAAATGAATGGACATTAGTACCCAGTCCAAACATCACCGGAGTTGTGAATACCCTTTCAGGCGTGGCTGCCGTGGCACCCGATGACGTGTGGGCGGTTGGCGGATACAGAACTGCCGAGGATGTCAGGCGAACACTTATCATGCACTGGAATGGCACAGCCTGGAGTATTGTAAACAGTCCCAATCATCCCTCTGCTGACAACTTTCTGACGGACGTTGTAGCAATTTCCAGCGATGATATCTGGGCTGTAGGGTGGCACACTCCTACTGGAGGGCGGCAGGTTCCTCACGTCATGCACTGGGATGGCGTTACATGGAGCTTTCAACCGATAGACATGCCGCCCAGCAAGGAGCCTGTGGATGGCAGCCTGGTCAGCATCGCTGCAACCGGCCCTGATGACATATGGGCCGTGGGAACCTTCGGCGGTTACCCCCTGGTGGAACATTGGGACGGCACAAGTTGGACTCGGGTGAATAGCCCAGGCTCGTGGTTCAGCAATCTTAGAATCATGTCCGTGGCAGCCAGTTCGCCAACCGATGCATGGATTGCCGGTTATTACTGGTCAGGGCAGCAGTACAAGACTTTGGTGCAGCACTGGAATGGTATTCAGTGGAGCAACTTCTCAAGCGTAACATTCGGCGCGAACGATAACCGTTTGAATGGCGTGGCAGCACTCGGACCCCAGGATGTGTGGGTAGCGGGGAGCTATGAGGTCCAGGTTGGTGATTGGGTTGACAGGCGGGCGATGCTCCAACACTACAACGGCGGCTGCACCACTCCTACCATCACACCCACGTCAACAGCCACGGCTACGAGCACTGCCACAAATACTGCTACTGCCACCCCTACATGTGGTACAGGCTGGAGCGTAGTTGTGGGAAGTGCTCAACCAACCCGCGTTGCCGGGCGCTTACTTGACGTTTCAGCAAGTTCCAGCTCTGATGCGTGGGCTGTGGGCTGGACCCCTAACAGCCAGTTCATTGAGGTTCCTTCCATCCTGCATTGGAATGGTAGCTCCTGGGCCTCGGTACCTGTTACCGCGACCGAGAGCTGGGGCGAGTTCCGGGCAGTTGCTGCCATTTCACCTATTGATGCCTGGGCGGTCGGCTCACTCGGTGGGCAAACTTCAACCTTCCGCTGGAATGGCATAACCTGGACCAGGGTGCCCAGTCCCCTTACACCTACTCCATACGATGCGAGCCGGCTAAACGCTATCTCCGTAGTGTCACCCACAGACATCTGGGCTGTTGGCTATTCTTACAGCGGCAGTTCGACGCGGGCCATGATTATCCGTTGGAATGGTCTTGCGTGGAACCTCGTAACGTTACCATCCTCCCTTTACTCAACATCTTCAACACCCACAGCGCTACACGCCGTCAAGGCATTTTCCGCAAACGACGTATGGGTGGCAGGAGGCAACGGTTTCGGTGTGCCTGCATTGCTCCACTGGGACGGTAACACCTGGAGTAGCGTATCCCCTGTTGCACCAGATGAGACACAGTACCAGTACTATACTTTCTTCGGCCTTGACGGCACAAGTTCGAATGATCTTTGGGCTGTCGGTAGTTATCAGCGTAGCGTTAGTTTGAGTACCGTACCCGTGGTTCAACACTGGAACGGCAGTAACTGGAGCGTTGTACAGACCCCGTCCCTACCAATTACCCAGGGAGGTATCTACTTCACCGACGTTGACGCGATCAGTGCCGATGATGCCTGGATAGTTGGAACGACCTGGAACGCTTCGGTAGGAGAACAACGTAGCCTCATAGAGCATTGGAATGGTAGCGCCTGGAGTTTAGTGGCAGCCCCGGAAAACACAAGTCAGCAGGTGCTGGAGGCGGTCGAGGCGCTAAGCGATCAATATATCTGGGCGGTAGGAAATATAATAGGGTCTCCGGACAGAATTTTGATTGACCGCTACAACGACTACTGCGGAGGTAATGTGGGCCAGGCATCAGCTACCGCAACAGTCACTAGCACCGCGACAAGAACGGCGACAAGAACGGCAACATCTACGAGCGTGGCGTCTCGAACGCCCTCACCACAGCCACAACCTACGGCTTGTTCTTTAGAATTCGCTGATGTGCCTTCGTCAGGTCCTGGCTCCACTTTCTACAGCTTCGTCCGCTGCCTTGCCTGCCGAGCAATAGTAAGCGGCTATCCTTGCGGCGGCGCTGGAGAACCTTGCAACGGCTCCAACGACCCATACTTCCGCCCCGGCCTCAACGTGACCAGGGGACAGATATCCAAGATGGTGGCCCTGGCCGCCAACCTGAGCGGATCTACTGGTAACCAGATATTTGAGGATGTCCAGCCAGGCAGCACCTTCTACGATCCGATCCAGCAGCTTGCGTCTCGTGGCTACATCGGTGGCTATCCCTGCGGTGGTGCCGGTGAACCGTGCGAAGCAGGCAACCTCCCCTACTTCAGACCGGGAGTAAACACCACCCGCGGGCAGCTTTCGAAGATAGTCAGCGAGACCGCACGCTTCAACGAGGGTCCAGGACCTCAGAAGTTCGCTGACGTACCAGGGGATAGCCCCTTCTTCGTCTGGATCAACAGGCTTGCCAACAGGGGGGTAATCAGCGGCTACTCATGTGGAGGAGCGGGTGAGGGCTGCGATGCCCAGAGCCGCCCCTACTTGCGGCCAAACGATAAGGTGACGAGGGGCCAGACAGCGAAGATTGTAGCTAACACCTTCTTCCCCAACTGCTACACTCCCGCCAGAAAGTAAGCGGCGCTAGATAGTTACAAGTACAATGCGGTAGGTCATTATGACCTACCGCATGGTTGATTCGTATCGTTACCCGCGAGCTCCAGCCGCTACGGGTTGCACTCGGGGAAGAACGTATTGGCGACTATCTTGCTCACCTGCGCCCGCGTGGCATTCGCCCCAGGACGGAAGTAAGGCAGGTTGCCCGGACCGCATGGCTCGCCGGGGCCGCCGCACGCGTACCCACCCATGACGTTGCGGGAGGCCAGCCTCTGTATCCACGGATAGAAGGGGCTGCCCGGCGGCACGTCCTGGAAGGTCTGGCCGCTTGGCGTGTCGCTGTAGCCTTTGGCGCTCGACACTATCTTGGCTATCTGGCCGCGCGTTGTGGGGTCGTTGGGGCGGAAGTATGGCAGGTTGCCGGGACCGCACGGCTCGCCAGCCCCGCCGCAGTTGTAGCCGCCGATGATGTTGCGCACCGCCAGCCGCTGGATGAACTCGTAGAAGGTGCTGCCCGGCTCTATGTCCTGGAACTTCTGGCCGCCGACCGGCTCGGTGAACCCGGCGGCGTTGGCTACCACTTTCGACAACTGGGCGCGGGTGATGTTGTTGTTCGGCTTGAACGTACCGTCGCCGTAGCCGGAGATCACCGAGCGGTCGGACAGGCACTTGATGAAGCTGTAGGCCCAGAAGTCGGGGCAGATGTCGGAGTAGGGTGACGCGCAGGCCTGCGCCACCACGTACTGAGGACGCGGGCTGATCGTGAGCCGCACCCTGCCGTTGCTGGCGTTCAGGGTAGTCCTGCCTCCGTCACGGTCCACAACTTCGACCTGCGCCACGTCCACCGGGTAGTCCACCGTTGCGCTTCCGCTCACGCGCCAGAGCATATTGATGCTGGTGTTACCGTTCCTGAAGCGGTAGTCAAAGCCCGCGAAGTCGGAGTCGTCCGGCTGATGAGGGTTGTTGCCCGGCAGCATCTGCGGCCCCTGCCCCACGTAGGTAGCCCCCTCCAGCAGCCCCGACATGGTTTTGTGTGCATAATAAGCGGACTTGGGCGAATAGTCGTCCCGCAGGATTGCCATGCCGCCGTAAAGGTTCTGGGGCCGGTCGAACTTGTCCTCCATCTGGAAGTAGTTGAAGTGGACCACCCGACGCGTAGACATGGCTATGCCGTACATGCGGGCGAGCATGTTGGCTTGCTCGTCCTCCGTCCAGTTCATGTTGTCAGGGCACTCGCCGGAGGTGGTGCAGGTGCTCTTGCCCTCTTCGGTGATCCAGATTTCGCCGGGCTTGCCGCCATGCTGGTCGATCCAGGTGTTGACCATGTTGAGGCGGTACTGGAAGTTCTGCACCAGGGTATCGGGGCGCGTGTCCTCAGGGATGCGGTCGGGCATGTAGGTGTGTATTGACATGCCGTCGAAGTTGATCGCGCCACCGGAGGCGGCCACCACCTGGTTGAGGAAGGCCATGCCCTCGTTGCTGGAGTCGTGCACGTAGAGGCCGCCTATCAGCACCCTGGCGTCGGGGTCAACCGCCTTGATCGCCTGGTAAGCCCCCGCCAACAAGGTCGCGTACGAGTTGGCCCTATCCTCGAAGGTGCAATTGTTGATGCAGTTCCAGGTGCCCTGGTGGTTCGGCTCGTTCCAGATTTCCCAGGTGTGCACCTTGTCCTTCCAGCGCGTGACGGCCCAGCGCACGTAATCGAAGTAGTCTTGCTGGTTCTGCGGCTGGTACCACCACCAGTCGCCCGCGCTGGGGTTCGTGCTGGACCACTTGGGCGTGGTCAGCAGCATCCCTATTACGTCGATGCCCCTGTTCACGTTCTGGTCGATGGCCTTGTCGTAGATGCCCACCACGTTCGAGTCGATGGCACCCTTGCGGTTCGGCTCCACGTTGGCCCACGATAGCTCCTCGCGCGAGACTTTCACCCCCGCGGCGGCAGCCAGGTCGGCCAGTTGGTCGGTGTTGGTGAAGCGGCGCTCCAGCCCCGACAGGTAGAGGTTCATACCGAACATAGACACGGGATCAAGGGCGGCGGCGCTCATTGGCGGCTGTGCCTTGGAGGCGGGCACCGGGGTGACTTCCTCGAACGGGCCATGACCGGGTGCGGGGGTAAACTGCGGAACGCGCCCGCCGTAGCCGTCATGAGACTGTGCGTATGAGGCACCCCTCCCCGTAAACATCAGACCGAGCGCGACGATTATCAAGCCTAGTAGCAAAAAGAACTTTCGCATAACCCTTCCAATCTACTTAACAAGCTGGCTCACTCAACATCTCAAACACCGCGCGCCCGAAGCTGATCGTCTGAGGTTCCTAAGTCTACCCAATTGGCAAAGCGCACCGCAACAAGATACACACAGCCAAAACTCCCACCCGGCATAGCGAAAACGTACTGCCCCATCGTGGTACCAGAACGCATCTCCTCAACAGACGAGCGGGAGATGAGCACATCAGGTGGCCCTTGTCATTTCGAACGCAGTGAGAAATCTCGTCCCTCAGCACATGGTAACACC
>JALZHI010000194.1 GCA_030913985.1 Chloroflexota bacterium
TGGCAGGCTGATACCGCCAGTTGCCGGTCGGCCTACGTGGACCCCTCGTACGGCGAGTACGACCCTTACGTGCCCACGTTCTGGCCCGCTCGCGTGCCTAATCACGTGCTGACTGAAGAGAACTACAATATCGTCATGGACACGAACAGAACGCGCGAGGAGCGTATCGCCGCTTTCAGAGAGAGGGCCAGCTGGTTCCGCGTGTTGCAAGGGGGGAGCCTGGAGCAGAAGGACCAGATGGTCCGCGATTTCTACAAGATGGGTGTGGTGGAGGTGCGCGAGGGCATAGCCGACGACCCCGATTTCCCACCCTACATATTTGTGGAGTCGCGGCCCGACTTCCCGGTGGAGGAGATTTCGTCACGGCGCAACCTCGTCATGCTGCACATGCCTGCGGCCCAGGGAGGGGCGGCGCCCGGACTGATGGAGGAGGCAGTCATGAGCGCTGGAAGGCCGAGCGAAGAGGTGGTGGCCGGGTACCACGACGAGGTCCACCGCTTCGTACGCCGGCCTTACACGCTGGTGCCCACGGAAACTCTCACACCCGAACAGGAATAAGGCACTGCCCACGTGGCTGACGGTGCCTTATACGACGTAGGCGTGGTGGGCGGCGGGCCCGCGGGCGCGGTGGCCGCCCTGGGCCTGGCCCGCGCCTCCCGCCGGGTCCTGCTGCTCGACAAAAGCAGGGCCGGGGAGTTCAAGATAGGTGAAGGCCTGCCACCCGCCGCGATGCCGTTGCTGCGCGACCTTGGGCTGTGGGAGGCGTTCTTGGCCGCCGGGCACCTGCCGTCTTACGGCAACCTCTCCGCCTGGGGTGCGCCTTCCCTCCAGAGCACCGATTTCATCTTCGACCCGAACGGGCACGGCTGGCACCTCGACCGCGCCTGTTTCGACGTCTTTCTGCGCGGCCAGGCGGGAGCGGCGGGGGCCGAAGTCCGGCAGGCTACCTCGCTACGACATGAGTGGGACGGCGAGGCGGGACTCTGGCACCTTAGTCTGCTGGGGACGGAAGGGAAAACGGTGGCGCGCTGCCGCAGGCTCGTTGACGCGAGCGGCCGTCGTTGCGTGGTCGCACGGCAGCAAGGTGTCCGCCGCCGGGCCGACGATGCCCTCACCGCCGTGTACGCCGTGTTCCAGCAAGCAGATGATGCGACGAACCCGGACCAGGACTCGCGCACCCTGATCGAAGCCGCCCCCGACGGCTGGTGGTACACGGCACGCCTGCCCTCGGACCGCCGTGTGGTCGTCTATCACAGCGACACCGACCTGCTGCCCACTGCAACATTGCTCGCGCCCGGCGGGTTCATGTCACTACTCGACAGCACGGAGCACGTACGCGGCTACTTTGCGGCGGAGGGCTATACGATGCTGGGGCTGCCGAGGGCTACCCCGGCCCAAAGCGCCCGCCTCGAACGCTTCACGGGTGAAGGCTGGCTCGCCACAGGGGATGCCGCCATCTCCTTCGACCCGCTCTCCTCGCAGGGCATCATGACCGCGCTCTTTGGCGGGATGCTGGCCGCTCAGGCTGTAGAGGCGCACCTTTCCGGCGACCCACAGGCTCTCGACGGCTACAGCGCGCGTCTCGGCGCGGTCTACAATGCCTACCTCAACAACAGGTTGTTCTATTATAGTTATGAAGGGCGCTGGCCCGACCGCCCCTTCTGGCGGCGCAGAGCAGGCAAATCACCCGGCTAGTCCCAATCACTACCTGCCCTGACTTTGCCCCCCCTATCGTGGCGACGGTTTCCCCGTTGCAACCTTGAAGCCCAAACCCACGTATGAAGGTACGGGTTACGAGTTACGAGTTACGAGCGATATGCAACAACGCCCAGAATCCCCACAGTATCCAGCTTACCCACCCTTGCCCGGAGGCGCACCCCCGCAACCGCCTCAGATGGCAGCGGGGGCGATGGACCGCGAGACGGAGAGGCTGCTTGCCGGTGTGGCGCACGGCGCAATCGCCTTTGGTCTATTGGGGCTGACGCTGCCGATTTCGCTGCTGATAACGGGCATCATCTGGCTCTATTCCAGGCGCTCGCCATACGTGCGCTTCCACTCGGACCAGGCTGGCTGCTACCAGTGCTCGGTGCTGCTGGTAAATGTCCTGGTTGTGGTCGTACTGGCGGTGTCCGGGGGCTTTGCCATCTTCGGGGTAATACGCGGGGAAAGCACCTGGGCCGAGTTGGGGCTTGTGCTGTGGGCTATAGTGCTGTTTGCAGTCTGGTTCGCAATGACGATAGTCTTGGGCATTGTAGGCGCGGTTATGGTGCTGCTGGGACGGCCCTTCAAGTACCCGTTTATTGGGGACTGGTTTCTGAAACGGGGGAGCTGAAACGTGAAACGTGAAACGTGATGCGGCTTGCTAAAGAGGGTACGTGAAAAGGCGGATGTTAGTTTAGCGGAACCAACTCTCCCCTTGTCATTCTGAGCGTAGCGAAGAATCTCGTCCCCCTCTTAGGTGTCGCCCTTTTCCTATGGGAGAGTGCCTCATGAGAAAGGTGTTATTTCGGTGGTGAGGGACGAGATTCTTCGCTACGCTCAGAATGACAAAGGCGGGGCTTGGTCCCAAAATTCAAGGGCCTAACTACCCACCTGATTCTTCGCTACGCTCAGAATGACAAGAGGGGGAGTTGGTCCTGCAATACCAACTCCCCCTCTTCACGAACCAAATAGCACAGGCCGCATCACGTTTCACGTTTCACGTTTCAGGAATCCTTCAACCTGTGGTCCGGGGGCGTGCCTTTGGGCGTGCCTTTGGACGGCTCGGCGGTGGCGTGCTCGCCTGGGCCGGTGATTACGCGCAGGGCACCGGGGATCAGGTTGATGGTAGCAGGGGTGAAGCCGCGCGGGAGGGCGTCGGCGTGCACGGGCCAGGGACGGCGGCGAGAAGTAAGCACCTGCACCTTCTTGGCCTGGTAGACGCGCACGTCGGGGTGGCCCGCGTTGCTCCCGAGGGTGATCTGCTTGCCGTTGAGGCTGTGCCTGCCATGCCCCCTCAGGCGGCGCGGGTCGGCCCTGTGCAGCAGGGCGCGCAGGACGTGGCGGACGAACGACCACTTGCTGAAGTTGCGGAAGATAACCACGTCGAACCTGCGGTCGTCCACCTTCGCGTCGGGGGCCAGGGGCACCGAGTAACCCCAGTAGGGGCCGTTGGCGACCAGCACCACCAGGGCCTTTATGCGGATGGCCCTGCCGTCCAGCACCACCGTGACGGAACGAGGTCTGAACTTGAAGAACGTGGTCAGGGCATCGAACAGGCGGACGTATTCGCCCTTGTCCACCTTGTTGAGGATGGGGAAGATGGCGGCATCGAGGCCGACACCCGCCGTTTCGAGGAAGTAGGTGCCGTTACAGCGCCCCGCGTCCACCTTCTTGATCTCCCCCAGGCGCAGCACTTTGGCCGCTTCTTCCAGGTCGAACGGCACGTGCATCATGCGGGCCACGTTGTTGGCGCTGCCCAGCGGCAGAATACCGAGCGTGATCTTGCGGCCTATGAGGGCGGTAGCCACCTCGCCTACCGTGCCGTCGCCGCCGCAGGCGATTACGATGTCGTACTTCTCTTTGAGCGCCTGTTGAGCCAGCTCGGTGGCGTGGTTGGGGTACTGCGTTTCCAGGAAGTCAGCCTGGATGCCGTTGGCTTCGAGCACGCGCCGCACGTCGTCCACCCCCGCCGTGTTGGTGGTGATGCCGCCCTTCTTGCCCGCGGCGGGGTTGATTATGACCGCCACTTTGGTGCCGGGCGGGATGTTGTCGTTGACCTCTTCGGGCGCGTAGGCTTCCTGTCCCTCCAGGAGCGGAGTGATACCGTCATTGGGGGTTTCCTGCTGCGTTTCGTCCTCTTGCTGCTTCACCAGTTGAACCATGCTTGCTTCCTTCTCCCATGCGTGAGTAAATGCAAAGTATTGCAAGCGACTGTAATGCAAAAGGCGGGCCAAGCCTTCTGAGGGGCCTGGAAACCACCTGTTATACTACACCAGCAGCAGGTGCGGCACGCACCGTGCCGGCGCATCCTTTATCCATGCATCCACCGGGCAAGCTAGTTACACAGGAGGCAATATGGGCAGGGACGAGCGGGAAGACACTACGATCTACAAAGTGGTTGTGAATCCTGATGAGCTGTATTCCATCTGGCCTGCCGACCGGGAGAACCCATTAGGCTGGCGTGACGAGGGCATGCAAGGCAGGAAGAAAGACTGTCTCGCCTATATTGAGGCGATTTCGACGGACAGGCGGCCTCCCAGCGACCGCAAGCGTATGGAGGGAGAGCAGTAATTCAGCGAGGTGGACTGGAGTCAAACAGGAAGGGCCGGGGAAGCCTTGATCGAAACGACAAAACTTCCCCGTAGCATGGCAATGTGGCAGTTATGAGGCTAGCGGCGCGTTTCAGTCCAATCGCCTCATGTGGGGGAAGAGGATGACGTCGCGGATGGAGTACTTGTCGGTGAGCACCATCGCCAGGCGGTCTATGCCCACGCCCATGCCGCCGGTGGGAGGCATACCGACCATCAGGGCGGTCACGTAGTCGAGGTCCATCTGGTGGGCCTCTTCGTCGCCGCCGCGCCCGGCCTCCACCTGCTCGCGGAAGCGGTCGTACTGCTCCAACGGGTCGTTTAGCTCGCTGAAGGCGTTGGCGATCTCGAAGGTAGAGACGAAAGCCTCGAACCGCTCGACCACGGCGGGGTCGCCGGGCTTGCGCTTGGCTAAGGGCGACACTTCAACCGGGTAGTCGAGCAGGAACGAGGGCTGCACCAATAAAGGCTCGATGAAGTGGCCCTGTAGCTCGTCCAGCACCTTGGCGCGGCTGGCCCCGGTCTCAACGTCCACACCCTTGCCCTGGGCCAATGCGACCAGTGCCTGGGTGTCAGGGTACTCGGCTATGTCGATGCCCGATTGTTCGCATAGAGTGGCGCGCCAGTCAACGCGAGGCCAGGGCGGGGTGAAATCGAGGGGCTGGCCCTGGTATTCAATCTGGTAGCTGCCGTGGACCGACATCACCATGCCGGAAATCATCTCCTCCAGCAGGGACATCATGGTGTTGTAGTCGGCGTAAGCCTGGTATAGCTCCAGCATCGTAAATTCGGGGTTGTGCTTGATGTCAACGCCCTCGTTGCGGAAGTCGTGCCCGATCTCGTACACACGCTCGAAGCCGCCCACTATGAGACGCTTGAGGTAAAGTTCGTCCGCGATGCGCAGGTAAAGGTCCTGGTCCAACGCATTATGATGGGTCACGAACGGGCGGGCGGCGGCACCTCCATACAGCGGCTGCAATACTGGCGTCTCGACTTCGAGGAAGCCGCGGGAGTCGAGGTAGCTGCGTATGTAGGTAACCATGCGGGAGCGCACACGGAAAGTCTCTCGTACCTCCTCGTTGGCTACGAGGTCGAGGTAACGCTGGCGGTAGCGGGTCTCGGTGTCGGTGAGGCCGTGCCACTTGTCGGGGAGAGGTTGCAACGCCTTGGAGAGCAGGTGGTAACTCAGGACGTGCAGGGTCGGCTCGCCGGTGCGGGTGCGGAACATGAAGCCCTCGGCCTGCACGAAGTCGCCCAGGTCGAGCAGGCTGTTGACCGCCTCGTAGTCCCACGGCTTCTCCTGCAAGTCGTTGATACGGAAGAAGAGTTGCAGGCGGCCCGACTCGTCCTCGATGTGCGCGAAGGTGACCTTGCCGCCGGGCCTGCGCAGCCTCATGCGGCCCACCACGGTGACTACCGGGTTGGTGCGCTCCTCACCCTCGGCAGGCTGCACGCCCGCGTTGGCGGCCTCCCACTCCTCGAAGGCGGCGAGGGCCTCCTGCGCGGTGTGGGTGCGGTGGGAGCGGGGCGGGTAGGGTTCAAGGCCCTGCGCGCGTAGCTCCTCCAGCTTGGCAAGGCGCACTCGCTCCTGCTCACCCATGTTCAGTTCGTCGCCGTAGTCTCTCATCTGAATGTTACCTCTCCATGCATTGCGGTGCATTCTACGGGAAAACAAAAGAGCCGGACAAGGCCGGCTCTCCTGACGTTCGTGTCGGGCACCGGCGGGTTATTCTACTTTCAAGATGGCGAATTCTTCAATGCCGCCGGGGGTGTTGGCGCGCACTTTGTCGCCTTTCTTGCGGCCCATGAGCGACTGGCCGACCGGCGATTCGTTCGAGATGCGGCCCTGGCGCGGGTTGGCCTCCGCCGAACCGACGATCATCCACTCGTAAGTGTCGCCCTCGGAGTCTTTCACGGTGACGCGCGAACCGAGGCCCACCATGTCCTTGGGCGCGCTTTCGATCAGTTGGGCGTGCTGCAAGATGTGCTCTAGGGTGCGTATGCGGCCCTCGATGAAGGCTTGCTCGTTCTTGGCGTCTTCGTACTCGCCGCTCTCGCTGACGTCGCCATCGAGCTTGGCCTGCTGTATTCGATATGCCACCTCTGGGCGGCGCACTTCCAGCAAATTGTGTAGCTCTTCTTCGAGCTTGGCTTTCCCCTCGGCAGTGAGGTGGACCGGCTTATCCATGACCATGATAGTACCTCTCTTGTTGTACCCGCCCGGTGCTGCGCACATTAAGTAAAGAAAAAACTGAGAGGACGGGCGCTCTCAGCTCGGGTGCCTCTTTCGAGGTTGCACGTATTATACGAAGAAGACCGCAATTGTGCAAGAGTTTCCACAAACCCATTAGTACTACCACGGATAGACCAATAAGGTTTAATAGGTGGACAAGCGGCAGTAGCATTGCGCACGTGCCCTATTAGCTACGTGTAGGCCACACATGCGGGCTAACAGAACCCTGCTTCCTCTTGTCATCCTGAGCGTAGCGAAGGATCTCAGATGTTACTCTTGCTCGTGCCCTGGGCCTTCAGCACAGGGAGCGTTGTTGCTCATTGTTCAGCAGCCTCCCTACTC
>JALZHI010000195.1 GCA_030913985.1 Chloroflexota bacterium
ACACAAAGAGGACCAGAGTACACGATACTGTACTCTGGTCCTTTTACTTAGAACACCCTACTTAACCTTGGCGCGCTCTTGGCGTCCTTGGCGTCTTGGCGTTTCCGTCTCTAGCCATTGCGAGACGGTGTCAATTCGGCTTCGGCGTGCTTCCAGGCTTGGGTGGCGGAGGTGACGGCGGGGGCGGAGGCGGGGAGGGGGCTGTAGCGGGCCTCGATGTAGGCGGAGGTGATGGCGGCGAAGTCAGCGCGCAGGTGGGGCATGGCGCGGGAGAGCACTTCCAGGTACTCCAGGGGGGTCTGCTGCGGGGCGCGTGGGTAGCCCCGGTGTGTGGCCGCCGATTGCAGGCGGGCGTATATCTGGCGGACCGAGAGCGTGCCGCTCCATTCGGGGTTGGCACGCAGGACCGCAAGCTCGTCAATTTCCGCCTGTCGCTGTTGGGTGTGTGGCTTGCGCAGGAGCCTCGACACGAGCCTCTCCCACCACTGGCCGACCTGCTGCTTCAGCAAGGTCCACGAGCCGAAACTCTCCCGGTCTTCGGGCAGGTTCTTCACACGCTCCTGGCGGGTGCGCCTTATGCGCCGGGCTACCACGAACAGGGCCGCAAGCACGGCTACCGAGACCAGCACTATCCCTACGATGGTGAAGATGTTCTGGAGGTCCAGGGTGGGATAGGTGCCGTCCATCGAGTCGAACTGGCGGCGCAACTCGGCCAGTGGGTCGTTCCGCGACTGGGGCGGGTCGGGCTGTTCCTGGCCGGGAGGAGGTTGGATGCGTGGTAGGTTGATTTGGAATTGCGACAAGATGAAGTAGAGGACCGTGTAGACGACAGAGGCCACGATGACGACGGTCCAGGTGATGGCCGTGGCTATTACGTCTATAATCGCCTGCAAGCTAAACGCGCCGCCAAGCGTGCTTAGAAGCAGCACCAACAGCACGCAACCAACCAGCACAGGGGTCCAGAAGCGGGCGTCCGTGCTGCCGGTCTCACGTCTCACAAGCTCGCGGTTGCCGATTGCCATGCCCAGCAGCGACGCCGCGACAAACCACACCGGGATGGCGCTTACGCCGGAGAGGTACCTGCCTACGTTGGAGCCTGCAAGCACGTTGGCAATCAGGAACGAGAAACCTATGGTCACCAATCCGACCACAAACATCTTGAACGCGATGTTGAAGTCGAGGCTGTCTGTGGTGCGGTAACTGCCAAGCGCCCACACACCCATGCTGACGATGGCTGCTAACGCCATTCGTGCCACCCACAGCCCGGTCGTGGCGGAGGTGTCGATAGGATATAGGGCGAGCAAGAGACCCGCCGTGACGAGGAAGCCCACCAGCACGGTGAGGGCCTGTGCCACTCGGATATCGAGGTTGCTGTTTATAGCCAGGCTGGTCAACCACCAGCCCGCGAACCAGAGCAGGGCCAGCACGATGGGGCCTGGCACCGGGTACGGGCTGATGCCGAAAAGGATTACCTGTTGGACGGCCCAGGCAGCAGCGAATATCCAGCAGGCGTCCATGGCGGCCAGCACGACTGCCAGGGCCGCGTTGGTTGGTCGTCTCGTCAGGGCGATGGACATGGGTAATTACGAATTACGAATTACGAATTACGAATTACGAGTTTCGGGTTACGGGTTCCTATATTGTATATGGTTGGGAAAGGGCAGAATGGTTCATTCTATTGGGGCAACACACAAAAGCCCCGCACAGGTTAGGGAGGCGGGGCTTTAATTGGGGTGGGTCCGGGGTTTACCAGGCGCCTTTGCTTGGGTTGTCGCCACCGTCGCTGACGTCGGTTGCGCCGCCACCGGCGAAGCTGTCGGGAGAGTCGGCGTAGTCGGCGTGGGGACGGGCTATGCCGCCGTCGGTGTCTACAAGCTCGTTAGCCACCACTCCGCCTGCCTGGCCCGATGGGGGGCCTGCTACCACACCCTCGGTGTCCCTCGTGAAAGGCGAGACGCCGCCTAGCAGGGAACCTTCCTCGTTTGCCTCAACACTGTCTACGCTGTCGTGACGCGGGTCGTTGCGCTCTTGCTGGTCTGCCATGTTTGGCCTCCGGTTGTGTCTGCCGGCGTGGGCAGGGATAGGATCATTCACATGAGAGTCGCATGATGCGTGCCTGCGTAGCTTGCGATACGGTCTCTGCTGGGCGCGTTATACCTCGGCCAGCTCCGACTGCTCTTCGGAGGTTTCAGGCTCGATGCGGCGCAGGGTGCTGATGTCCACTACGCGGTCGGTGAAGAGGATGCCGTTGAGGTGGTCTATCTCGTGTTGCAGCACGCGGGCGTAATAGTCCTCGGCCTTGATGCGTACCTCCTTGCCTTCGGGGTTCTGCGCCTTGACCACCACCCACCTGTGCCGGGGCACCTCGCCGTACCAGCCCCTGATGCTGAGGCAGGCCTCTAAGTCCGACACCATTTCGTCGCTGGCCTTGACGATCTCTGGGTTGCACAGGACTACCTTCACACCCTTCTCGCCTTCGCGCCTATCAGGGAGGATTTCTATCACGAGCAGGCGGATGGACTGGTTGATCTGGGGCGCTGCCAGTCCGACGCCGTTCTCGACGCGCATCGTCTCGAACATGTCGGCCACCAGCTTGCGCAGGCTGGCGTCGAATGTCTTTATGCGCCTGGCTTTTTCTCTTAGTATGGGGTTGGGATCGTATACCATGTCTAATACTGCCATTGGTGCTGCTCCATTGCGTGCGTTATCATTGTGTCGCGGATTTGGGATGACTATTATAGCTACTACACTAATAATAACAAATGCGGGAAGGCAACATAAGAGCTTCAAGTAATAAGGGAAGAAGGACGGATGCTATAAGCCATCCGTCCTTCTTCCCTTATTGCCTGGGCAACTCACCGAGGTTGTAGCTCGAAAGCTTTACGGTGGTAGTACGCTCGCCTCCTTAGTGTCCTGGAAGTAGATAAGCAGGTCGAACCCTTCGGTCAGGCTAACGTCCGCGAACCACCTTTCGGGGGTTGTAGGGTCATAGATTGCGCCGATGGCCCGCAGGCGGCGGGGGCCTATCAGCCAATCGGTCGCAGGGGAGCCGGGCTTGATGGAACGTAAGTCTATCATCATGCGGGGCATTGACGCGCTCGCCAGGTAGTGCTCGTAGCTGTCATTGGGTGGTGGCTCGACCTCGTGCCGCGCCGGGCCGTAATAGCTATCGTTCCTCAACAACGAGGCGATAAAGGAGCCTCTGGCGAAGGTGAACCCGATGACATACATATCGTGCCCGAAGCGCTCGTGCAGGAACTTGCCCATGCTCGTCCAGACGTACCCGTCCGTAGTGTTGATGAACCTGCCGATGTGCATGTTATGCGCCCAGAGCACGATCCTGGCGTCGGGGCCTGCCTGTTCGAGGAGCCACGCGGCGTTCTCCGCCATGTAGCGGTCGCGCACCTCACAATAGAGGGTGGCGTTGCATTCCTCGGCCTGGAGCATTACGCGTGCGGCGTGCACAGCGTTGGCGTACTCCCGCGCTGAAGAGCGACCTTCGTACTCCGCGCGGCGTTCCTCTATCAGGCGGCGCACACTCTCCAGGTTGGCCCGGCATTCAGCCTTGTTCCCCTCCGGACGGTCGCGATAGCCGGGTTGGTACCCACCGTATACCGTGATGCAGGAGTAGAGGGCCGTGGCGTTTTCTACCTGGCCTGGGTCTACCTTGCGCAGGTAGTTCAAGACGAGCGCGGCAGGCTTGCCCACCTCTTGCATGTCGAAGCCCCTGAAGCTCACTTTGCGCGTGTGAGCCGGGTCGTCGTTGTAGGCGCGCACCCACTTTATCATGTCGAGCACTTCGGTGCTGCGCCACGTCCAGTAGTCCATGCTCCTAAGGGCGGCTTCGGCTGTACCCTGTCCGCCGTGCACGTATTCGTTGACTGCCTCGGTTGCCGCCCAACTATCCTCAATGCCGAAGACGTTGAAGCCCATCTCCTTCACCAGGAACTCCAGGATTCGGTGCTTCATGGCGAAGAACTCGGAGGTGGCGTGCGTGGCCTCCCCGAGCGAAACTATGCGAGCGTTGCCGATCATCTGCTTGATGGGCATCAGGTCGGAGTAGTCGGTGCCGGGCTGTGAAGTGTTGAAAGGCAGGGCATTTTTCCGCAGCCAAGCAACCACCTCGTCCGGAACGGGCGCGGGAGTGGCGGTAGGACCAGTGGGCCGGGGCGTAAAGGTAGGTACTGCCGTCCGGGTTGGAGTCAGAGAGGGTCCACCTGTGGTAGAGATAGGGACTGCTCGTTGCCGCGCATCGTACCGGAACTTGCCTAGCTGGGAGAGCAGCACCTCATACTCGGTGCCGGCGTTCTCCGGGTGCAACTCGAACACCGCGCGCTCGAAGTACTGCACAGTGTAGGTCTTGCCGTCGAGGGGCGACACTTCGCTGAACTGGTCGGACACCGGGTAGCCCTGCTGCGGAAGACCGCCGTGGGTCTGCCAATACCTTAAGAAAGCCCCGCCGACGCGCTTGCCTGTTTCGGGGAACAGCACCGACCCCTCGGAGGTGTTAGGCGTCTGGTTGGGAGCGCCTTTGGGGTACTTCTGGTTGTACTGAAGCGCGCCCAGCAGGGAGAGCAGCACGTCGTAGGGCGGCTGGTTCTCCGGGTGGTGCTCGAATACCGCCCGCTCGAAGTACTGCACCGTGTAGGTCTTGCCGTCTACCTCCGAGCGCTCCTGCATCTCGTCGGAGAGGGGGAAACCTTGCTGGGCCAGCCCGCCGTGTTCCTGCCAGTACTTGAGGAACCTGCCCTTCACCGTGCGCCCGGTCTCAGGGAAGATGCGGCTGTCGGGTTGTTGGGCGAGGGTGTTGTAGATGCTTCCTGTGTAGGACGTGGCCGGTGTGCTGCTTGTGGGACCGGCAGAGTAGACCGTGGTGCTTAGTAACGCGAGTAATGCCAGCGTCAGCATCACAAGTCTTGTTGCCCGCGTGGACCTCATACGTACCTCACTTCTGCCAGACAGTATGCTATCCCATTTCAGGGCAGGGTCTCGCGTGAAGATCATGGTGGCACAACTTCCAGACGCCTGTGCGTATACATTATAACTCAGGTACGAGATAACTCAGGTACGAGATAACTCAGGTACGAGCAAAAATGTTGGTCGAGGGGGTTGAGAAAGAGACCGCGAAGGCAGCCGAGCTACAGCAGGCTCATAGGGTCCACGTCGAGGGACCAGCCGGAACCGGGGTAGAAGCTGTCGAGGGTGAGGGAGAGGTCGGTGCCGCGCAGGAGGACTTGCCAGCGGTAGCGGCCGTTGACCTTGTGGACGAAGCAGGGGGCGGGACCCAGCACGTCCACGTCGGCCGCTGGGGCGTCGTTCAGTGCCTGCTTTAGCTCCTCGACGTGGCGGCGCAAATGCCGGGCTACCGTGTTCGCCTGCTGCTCGCAGCGTTCGTTGGAGGGCGAGGAGTAGACCAGGCGGGCGATCTGGCCGTGGGGTGGGTAGCCGTGCTCGGCGCGGAAGCGGATTTCGCCGGAGTAGAAGCCCCGGTAGTCGTACTGGGCGGCTGCCTGTATCGCGTAGTTGTCGGGGTTGAAGGTCTGCACGACCACGCGGCTGTGGGTGGTCTCGGTGCGGCGACCGGCGCGACCCGCCACCTGCATGAGTAGCTGCACCGTGCGCTCGGGGGCACGGAAGTCGGGCAGGAAGAGGCCGGTGTCGGCGCTGATTACCCCCACGAGCGACACCTTGTCGATGTCCAGCCCCTTGGCGATCATCTGCGTGCCCACCAGGATGTCGGCCTCGCCCTGCGCGAACATCTCCATCAGCCCGGCGTGGCTGCCGTGCCGAGAGGCGGTGTCGCGGTCCCAACGGAGCACACGGGCCTGCGGGAATAGGGTGGATACCTCGTCCACCACCTTCTGCGTGCCGGTGCCGAAGCCTTTGATCTGGCCGCTGCCGCACCTGGGACATTCTTTGGGCGCGAGCGAGAAGGCGTTGCAGCGGTGGCAGAGCATGCCGTAGATATCGGCGTGGTAGACAAGGGGCACGTCGCAGCGGGCGCAGAGGGGCACGAAGCCGCACTCCCGGCAGACGATGAAGCTGCTGCTGCCGCGCCGGTTGAGGTAGAGGATGGCCTGCTCGCGGCGCGCCAACGTGGACTCCAGGGCGCTTTGCAGGGCGCGGCTGAACAGGGACGAGTTGCCCGCCCGCAGCTCCGCGCGCATATCCACCACCTGCACCGAGGGCATCGGTAGCTCGGTGGATATTTCACCCCCGTCACGGGTGCGGCGGCGGCCCACGCGTGTAGGCAGGGTGAGCAGGGTGTAGTCGCCCCGGTTGGCGTGGTAGTAGCTCACTAGGTCGGGGGTGGCACTGCCCAGGATGGCAGCGGCACCCGCTAGCTCGGCTCGCTTGAGGGCCACGTCGCGGGCGTGGTAGCGGGGCTGGTGGTCCTGTTGCTTGTAGGCCCACTCGTGCTCCTCGTCCACCACGATGAGGCCGAGGCGGGGCAAGGGCGCGAACACGGCGGAGCGGGAGCCTACCACAATATCGGCGTGCCCCTCGCGTATGCGCCGCCATTCATCGAACTGCTGGCCGGGCGAAAGCTGGCTGTGGATGAGGGCCACGCGACCGGGAAAGCGGGCCGCGAAGCGGTGGACCGCCTGCGGAGTAAGCGAAATCTCCGGCACCAGCACGATGGCCTGCCTGTTCATGCGCAAAGCCAACCCGATAGCACGCAGGTAAATCTCGGTCTTGCCGGAGCCGGTGACGCCGTGGAGTAAGAATTTGGGAGTTGGGATTTCGGAATGCGGATTTGATTGCTGATTTCCTTCTAAA
>JALZHI010000026.1 GCA_030913985.1 Chloroflexota bacterium
GCAGTGGGGGCTGGGGCATCTGCTCGGTAGGTGGTATGGCCGCAGGTGTGGGGGTAACTTGTGGCCTACGCGTGGCTGTAGGTGCGGGTGGCGGGGGTGTGATGGTGGGCGGCACCATCATGGGGGTATTGGTGGGTGGAGGTAGGGGCGTATTTGTCGGAGCGGGAGGTGGTGGTGGTGCAGTGGTGGCGGTAGGCTCAGGCTGCGCGGGCAGCACGGCGGCGCACAACTCTGCGAAACTGGGGGTGACGCTTGGCCCCTTGCCGCTGCTCCACGCCCAGCCATCGACCTCTCCGTTGCGCACTTTGTAGCTGCTCGCCCCCAGCGAAGAGAATTTCCAGGCACCATCCCTCAGATGGTTGTAGACCCAGTACTTACCGCCGGGGCCATAGGACTGGCAGACGCACGCCTGTTCAGGGAAGTTGCAACCCTCCGGGCCGATCTTGCAAACCCATCCGCCCAGGGCTCCCTGCGTCTCGGCTATGACATCCAGGCCCGACTTGAGCAGCAAGTCAAGGCCGGTAATCGTCTCTCCGGTGAAGGGTATACAGTAGGTATTGGTGGTGCCGTCACCGAACTGGACGACCAGCCCCGCGTGGTTCTCGCCTTGTTGAGCGTGGGTGACAGCAGGTGTGTTGCCCCCGGTGATGGCCGCGCACAGCAGCAGGAGCAGGTACGACAAGGCACGGCAAGCCAGACCTCTACTGATCGAGTGGGGGTCGGGCCTGCCGTGCCTTGTTGTATATGGCTGCTGCATCAACTTCCGCCCGCCATGCCGGTTTCTCCTTACCGTGCGGGTGCTTTGCGCCGCGCCAGCACCCCCATGCCGAGTGCCAGCGCCGCAATTCCGGCCAGCGCACCCATCAGGCCGTCAACGGGGTTGCCGGTGGTGGGCATGCCGGGCACGTCGACTCCGGGCACCGGGGATGTCCCCCTGGTGGGGGCCGCCAAAGTTGCAGCTAGCAGTGCGGGTATGGCCTGGTATGTCGCGCCGGGATTCTCGTCAGGCTCCGACTTCATCCACTGGAACGCGCCACTGGGCTTCTGCAACGACACGATGAACTCAAGGGGCCTGCGGGCGTCCTCCGTGCCGCCGAGGGCTATGAGCGCCTGGGCGGCGTAGGCGGTGGAGTTCACGTCGCTGTCGCTGCCTCCCGCCCCGCCCTTCTGGTAGGGGAAGCCACCGTCGGGGTTCTGCTGCGACATCAGGTAGGTCCAGGCCGTGCGTAGAACATTCTGGTGCGCCCGGTCTTGCGCGCCCGCCGCCACGTACGCCTGGATGACTACAGCCGTCGTATTGGTGTCGGCGGCACCCGGAGACTTATCACCCGAGAAGGACCACCCGCCCTCTGCCGTCTGAGTGCTATCGAGGAAGGCAAGCGCGTTGGCGGGTACCTGCGCGCCGGAAGCCCTGAGTCCCAGGATGACGAAGGCGTGGCCTATAACGTCCTGGCCGTAGTGCCCTGTGGTCGCGTCATAGGAGGCGTTCACCGTATCGACCAGGTTCACACCGCCGAACGACCTGGGGTCTCTCCCCACGGCAGAGACGGCAAGCAGCAACTTGCCCGCGCTACCAGGGCTTTTGGTAAGATCGACTACGTTGGCTTCCAGGAAGTCAAGGGGTGTTTTGCCGCCCCGGTTGTAGGTTCCGGGGTCCTGCCCGGCCGCCGCTATTGCCAGCACCGCGTCCACGGTGGAACCCGCACCGAAGCCGGGGAACGAGCCATCGGGTTGTGTCTGGTTCCGCATCCAGCCAAGCGCGTGATGTGCTGCATCGTCCATGGGTGGAGTCGTCTGCGCCGAAGCGGTGACAGCCGAGAGGAGCACGAGCAGTGATGCCAGCAGTGTCGCCACTGTCTTTCTTTGTGAAATTCTCATGGTAAGCATGTTTAGCTCTCCTATTTACGGGCAAACAAAAAGCCCTTGCCGTTGCGACAAGGGTTTGCGTGTGTAGATGCTTCTATCTACAGATGGGGATGACAGTGCCTATGGTGGGCTGTGCGTGCGTGGCTGCGTCATCGCTCCTCCTCTCCCTCTCTCGCGAAGGTAACTGGAGTGACACAGAGGCGGGTATCCTGGCTTTCTCGTGTAGAGATTACAGTTGCGGGACAGCGCCGGACTTTTACCGGCTTCCCCCATTGCCGCCCTGACTTCCGGGTTTCGGGCGACCTCTGCGCTTTCTCGTATTCGGTTGTTAGCAGGCTGAGTATAGCACCGGGGAGGGGCGGAGTCAAGAGTGGTTAGTGGTTAGTGGTCAGTTAGTCCAGGGGGTGAGCCTTCTTGGCGAGGGCTAGCGGGGAGGGGCAGGAATGTTACAGATTGCGCGGTAGACGCCCGTCGATTGAAATCGAGGGCTACACAAGGCAAAGTCTGCCCTGCGGCAGACTGGTTCATCTCGAAGAACCTGGAGAGGCCTAGATAAGATGAACTAGTCCCGCAGGGACTTTGCTTTGTGTAGCCCTCGATTTCAATCGACGGGCGTCGGCTCGTGACCATGCTGCAACCAACGGGCGTCATCTACGTGATCATGCTACAATCGGACTTACGCTCGGTTGTTGTTCTTGGTTCTGGAATCTATCTTGGTTCTGGAACCTATCTGTAGCTATCCCAATTCTCAACCTCGTTGTGTTCTACCCTCTACCCTCTACCCTACCCTATGTCCCTCCAACAACCGCTCCACAATCACCACGTCCCGCCAAACGCCGTCAAGCTGGGCGTGCTTCTCGTAGACACCTACCTCCCGGAAGCCGACAGCTTTGACCAGGGCGCGGCTGGCGGTGTTCTCCACGAAGATGCGGGATAGCAGCTTCCAGAAGCCCGCCTCCTCAGCGGCGCGGATGAGGGCCTGCATCGCCAACTTGCCCGCGCCCCGGCCCCTCGCCTCCCGCGCCACGTAGACCGAGAACTCGGCTATGCCCCGGTAGCAGTCGCGGGGGCGGTAGGTGGAGGTAGAGGCGAAGGCGATCACTTCCCCCTGGTCCTCTACTACCACGACCGGGTGCACGCCGTCCAGCCACGATATGATTTCTTCCCGGGTGCGGGGACGCGTCTCGAAAGTGGCTACGCGGTCTTCTAGCCCCTGGTTGTATATGTGGGCTATGGCGGCTGCGTCTTGGGGTGTGGCGGGGCGTGCTTGCATGGTCCTGTCTCCTGGCGCATGTGATGCACTATTTTACAATGCAACAAGGGCACGGCGGACCATGCCCTCGCGGAGAAAATGGTTGGGGTGGACTACAGCGCGAGCGGCTTGGTGGCCCTGATGAAGGCGCTGGCAAAGAGGCCGTCTACCAACTCGCCCGCTTCGTTCAATGCCGCCGAGGTCTCGGGGGTGCAGCAGCCGCCGGTCTCTCCGGCCACGTCTGCGGCCGCGTACGTGCGGGTGATCTCGATGCCCGCGTCCTCGAATCCCGCCTCGGTGAGAAGCTGCTTGTAAACGTCCTCGTGCAGCGCGCCCGCGATGCAGCCGGTCCAGGCTTCCATGCTACGCAACACCCAGTCGGGGGCCTCGCCACGAACTACCACGTCCGACACCGCGAAGCGCCCGCCCGGCTTGAGCACCCTGTAAGCCTCACGTATCACCTTCTGCTTGTCCGCCGACAGGTTGATAACGCAGTTGGAGATGATCACCTCCACCGAGTTGTCGGGCAGGGGGATGTCCTCGATGTAGCCCTTGAGGAACTTTACGTTCTCCAGGCCCGACTTGCGCAGGTTCTCCTCCGCCAGTTCCAGCATCTCGTCGGTCATATCGAGGCCGTAGGCGAAGCCGGTGGGGCCTACGCGCCTGGCCGACAGCAGCACGTCAATACCGCCGCCGCTGCCCAGGTCGAGCACCGTTTCGCCGGGGTTGAGCCTGGCAAGCGCGGTGGGGTTGCCGCAGCCGAGGGAGGCCAACAGCGCCTCCGTGGGCACCTCGGCGGCCTCGCCGCTCACGTAGAGGTTGGAGGTAATAGGGTCGCCGCTCGTGGCCGAGGTGCCGCAACAGGCCGAGCCGCTATCCGAGCCGCAACAGCTTGCAGCCCCCGTGCCGGAAAGCACCTTCAACGCCGATTGGCCGTAACGCTCGCGTACTATCTCGCGTATTTCGGTGCCCTGTACTTGCGTGTCTGAGTTCATGGTATCGCTCCTTATATTGATAAATTTCGATATAACCGCCAAAAAAAGAGAGCGCATTATGCTTATCAGCGTTGCGCTCCCGCCAACTGTGCCGCCGACAGCAGCCCGCTCAAGTAGCCCGCGACCTCCTCGAACACGTCGCGATTGAGCGAGTAATAGACCCACAGCCCCCGCTTCTCCCAGCTCACCAGGTTGGCGTCGCGAAGCACCTTGAGGTGGTGTGAGATAGTGGGCTGGCCCAATTCGAACTGGGTGGTGATGTCGCACACGCAGATCGAGTCGCACGCGCCGGAGAGCAACTCCACAATGCGCAGCCGGGTAGGGTCGGCCAACGCCGAGAGCAGCTTGACATGTTCGTTGAGGCGCGGGTTCCTGGGTGTCATGGCTACATCATCGCAGCACCCCGCCACCTGCAAAGGTATGAAAGCCCTCTCGTCGTTGCTCTGCCTGCTTGCTGTCATACACACAGCATACATACTATATTGATGGTTGTCAATACATCTGCGGTCCTATTTACAGCGGTGAGAATAGTTCAACGTATAGGCAGTAAAGGGTTAAGTATCTCCAGCGCATGTTGCGGATCTCCGATCAGGCAATACAGGGCAGCTGCAATAATACTAATTAACGCGAAGTATATTTTCATCAAGGATATGCTGCCCGCCTTCACATATTCCACGCGCCCTCTCCGTATCCGAAATATAGTAACTGATTCAAGAGACTTAATCTGCTTAAGATCATCACTACCGAAGATTCTGTTAAGTGCAGCGACTATCTTAGCCTCGAGTAATTCCTTGGCAAGAGCGTCAAGAGATATCTTGTCAGGTTCTTTGCGTTGCATAGCGGTTTCTCCTAAAGAACATGCTGAAATCTAGGTCTTTCAGGTGAGTTACCGGAAGGAGCCAAGGGTTCCGTACCGGTTGGCAAACCTGAGGACCATGCAGCAGTCTGTGGGGAGAAAGTAGGAGTAATTGCTTATGCTTAAACTTTACTGAGACCAAAATCAGTATCCAATCAAGTATCGGCAAGGCTATAATCTTGTAGTGTTGGTGCCGTGCACTAATCTGCCCAGCCCGCTTAAGTAGCCACGACCTCATCAAGCGAAAGGTTCGGGATACATTATGCTTGTTCGCATAACGAGCCCTGAACCACACCTGACATAAAGCTTCTTTGAAGAGTTTGAGTATCAGGTTACGAATTTTTAATAGATTGGGCACACCGGCCCCGCCAAAGAGCGTCCGCCCGTGGGAGCTATCGGACACCCAAGTCTTTGCAGTTTTGTTGGCAGCGCGGATTGCGTCCAGTAGCAGTTGCCCTACATCAATGTAGATAGGGGCACCACCTAGGAGAGGGTAAACTGCTTCGGTCCACATGTTTTCGGACGCGGGACTATCAATACACTCTTGATAACGCTGAATGCCAACATACACCGGGTCCTTTGTCAACACGAATCCGGACGCAGAGAGATCAGCCTCAGCCAAACCTAGATTATCAGAGTCAAGTAAAATGTCGGCGCGACTTGCGTGGAGGAGCCGTTTGGCTCGCGAGACGTGCAAATCAATTTGTGCGTAGTCAAGCAGGCGCACCTGCTTGAATCTCTCCACCTCGCTAAGCCTAGCAGCAAACTGCATACCCTTCTGCACGTAACCAAGCGCCTCGGCAGCGTTGCCGAAGTGGATGGCAGCCATGGCTGCGAGGTAATATGCCCGCTGCTGAGATTCCGAGGAACGCTGAGGGCGGGAGTAGCCATCTGTTCCCTCAATGCCGGTTTCCTCCGGCAGCATAGAGCGCAGCATTTCAAGGGCTTGGTTCGAGCGGTACATGTGCAAGTACAATTCGGCCTGGGATATTTCGAAGTCTTTGAAGGTCCAGTCGAATATGTCTAGTCTTTCACCTGCTCGTAAGCCACGCCGCCGCCTCATGTGCCTCGGCATCGACTCGGGGTCGGCGGGCACGAAGCCGGAAGCATCGGGGTCGAGCAGTTGCCCTGCGGCTACCTCCAACCGGGAGGCTATTCTTTGCAGGGCTTCGAGCGAAGGTCTTGTCTTACCCTGCTCTATAGCGGATATATAGCTCTTGGAGTAATCTTCCCCCGCTAAATCCTGCTGAATCAAGCCACGATGAGTACGCAGCTGGCGGATACGCTGTCCCAATACACGTGCTGATATCGTTGTAATCATAATCAAGATCCCTTAGCTCTCATCGACCCTGGAAATACCACGCTGCTTTTGCTCCCGCCCGTTACTCCTTGAGCTTGTTTTAGACTCTGCAAGAGTACTGGCTTCTAATTCTGCCAGGCTATATCTTTAGATTAGAATTATCTCACGCTCTCGGTCGCCTTGACGTATCAAGAGTGCCGCGTCTTCCATTTCCTCAACCTCCGCCGCAATCAGCCCTAGCTTGATGAATCGCCTGAGGATATCCATCACGGTTGTGCCTTTTCTATCAGCGAGTTTCTCTAGCTCGTCATATATGTCTGTGGGCAGTACAAGGTTATAGCGTTTTACTTGGCTGGTTGCCATATTAGCAGTACCTCTCCGATATAATTCTGTAGCTTTCTTGCATCGATAATATCACCTTTTATGTGCAAAATCAAGTGTACATGCATGCCAATATGCAACACAATTGCCACGTACCTTCTGCTTTGTTGTACTGTGAACTACAATATGGGCTTTGTGGACTGGTTCTTTATAGGACTGGTCAATCGATCATGGAGGTGCTAAGATTAGGCCAATGAACGAAAGCCCGGACGAAGCCCGTTCCGCCGCGCTGAGGGAACTGCCGCCATTGATGCCGCAATTCCTCAGGAAGCGCCGCATGGGGCTGCCTGCGGTGAAGGAGATAGCCGACAGCCTGGGCATAGAGCGCCCACACGTCTTCGCGCTGTTGTTTCTGAGGCTGGTCACGGGCAGCTACGGTGGTGGGCCTGTTTCTCCCGGCCAGGTGCGTGCCTGGGACCCTTACGCTACCGGGGATAATTACTCCGAGCCGTTTGCCGCGCTTGCCGCCAGGGGGTTGGTGCTGGAGGACGAGCAGGGCAACTTCAACCTTTCTCCCACCGGCAGTCAGGCGGTTGACCGGCTGCACGAGGCCGGGCGTGAGTTCGTGGCCGCCCACAAGCCTTTGCCGCCGGACGATTTGGAGGCGATGAGAGGCTTGCTTGAATCGGCGGTGCAGGCTACGTTAGCCGACCCGGTGCTCGCGCCACGTCCCGGCAGCCACCTGGCAGGCTCCCGCTCGCTGCACACCTTCGGCCCTGACGCGCCTGCTATAGTCCATATCGAGCAGGCTATATACGACCTCTGGCACGCACGCGACGACGCCCACATGAGGGCGTGGCGCGACGCGGGGTTGGAAGGTCCGGCCATGCATGTGTTCTCTCCGGTCTGGGCGGGGGAGGTTAGGACGGTCCAGGAACTCGCCGCCCGGCTGGGCTTGGAAGAATCCACCGGCGACATCGAGAGCAGACTTACCTACCTGGTCGATAACGAGTACCTGGAGGTAGACGGCGAGCAGTTACGCCTCACCCCCGCCGGTGCCCTGGTGCGCGACGACATAGAGCACGAGACCGACCGCATCTACTTCGCCTCCTGGCCCCTATCCCTGGAACAAGCCGAGTGGCTGCGCGACCACCTGCGACAACTGGTGGACAACCTGCTCATCACCCCTCTATAACCTCAGCCATCGTCCATCGTCCGTCGTCTATCGTCCCAAGAAAGAGTCTGCCGTGCAAGAGATCGTACCCCAAAGCTGGACCGAACTGCTGGACCGCCTCTACGAGGAGTCATGGAACGAGCGCCTGGGGCGGTTCCGGTCGAACTTCGCCTACCGGGGCATGGAGGACGCCCAATTCGACCTGACTACCACGCTGGTGAGGTTGGGCGGCGACTACCCCCGGCACGAGGAAGACCTGTTGCGCAACTTCCGCAAGTACGCGCACAAGCAGGCTGCTATGGGCGACTCGGTCTGGTACTGGCTCTCGCTGGCCCAGCACCACGGCCTGCCCACGCGTCTGCTCGACTGGACCTATTCGCCCTTCGTGGCCCTCCACTTCGCCACCGCCGAGATAGAGCTATTCGACACCGACGGCGTTATCTGGTGCGTGGACTACATCAAGACGCGTGCGATGCTGCCCCGCAAGCTGCGCGACATCCTGGAGCAGGAGGACACTAACATCTTCACCGCCGAGATGTTGAGCCAGGCCGCCCCTACCCTGCGCGAGTTCGACGACCTCTCTAAAGACGACTACGTGGTCTTTATTGAGCCGCCCTCCCTGGACGAGCGGATAGTGAACCAGTACGCCCTCTTCTCGCTCATGTCCAACCCCAGCGCCAACCTTGAGAAGTGGCTGCACGAGCACCCGGAGTGCCACCGCCGCATCATCATCCCGGCCTCTCTCAAGTGGGAAATCCGCGACAAGCTGGACCAGGCGAACATCACCGAGCGGGTGCTGTTTCCGGGGTTGGATGGGCTGAGTAGCTGGCTGAGGCGGTACTATAGCCCGCGTGTGGGGGACGATAGACGATAGACGATAGACGATACTATGTTGTGCTGTCTAAGCTGAATTGAAAATGCTCTATAATAAATCAGTGGTCAGTCAGCAGGAATAGTGAGGTCAACAACCATGATTCCATACGCCGATATCGTCATTCGCAACTCCGACGGCAATGTAGTTGCGGCTGTTGAAGTAAAAAACAGTGCCAACCTATCAAGGGATGTAGCTATAGATCTTCGACGCACCCTGATAGAATATGGCTACGTCCCTGCCACACCCTACTTTATGATTCTTTCGCAGGATTCAGGCTTCTTATGGAAAGATGTAAGCGCAGCCCTTTTAGATGCCCCTCCTACACAAGAGTTCTCTATGCTCCCGGTCATGCAGCGGTATCTACCGCAAGCTGATGCGAAGGAGAGGCTAAGTGGATCTGTCCTGGAGCTTCTGATACTTCAATGGCTGAATGAGATTGCCGCTAATGGTCAGCACTCTCCAGCAGACCCAGAGCGTCAGCTAGCTACTTCAGGTTTCCTGGATTCTCTGCGTGACGCAACGATTTTGGTGGAAGTAAGTCCGTGATTGTCTATGTAGAGACGAACTTCGTCCTACAACTGGCGCTACGACAGGAAGAAGCGAATGCGGCGGATGCTATACTGGAGCGTGCTCAGAGTGATTCGATAAAGCTCGTCCTTCCCGCCTTCTCATTGAGTGAACCTTATTCGACACTCACATATCGTTCTCTCGAACGAAGATCCATCTACAACTCCCTCGATCAGCAACTTACCCTTCTACGTCGCTCCGAACCTCATCGGCAGACTGCGCTAGCATTACAGCAATTGTTATCCATGTGGGGAGATTTAGAGACAAGAGAAACTGATTGGCTGCATTCTGCAATTGTAGAAATACTGATGGTTGGCAGGGCTATCCAGGTTGAACTGGAAGACATCCAGCAATCGGCGCTATACCGAAAGCTCTATGACCTTTCTCCTCAAGATGCCATTATTTTGTCTGTTATTGTTCGCGACCTTGGAACACAAGACGCGGATGAAAGCAAGTGCTTCATAAGCACTAACGTGAAGGATTTCAGACATCCGGGTATACGGGCCGAACTGAAAAGCCTCAATTGCCGCTATATTTCCAAACTAGCGGATAGTCTAGACTTTATTGATAATGCTGGTTCAGCCTAGGAGTGTTGGAACTCGATTGCTTGGCATACCAAAAGCATAAAGGAGGAGCCGCCATGCCCCGCATAGACACCCAGCAGCGCGAGAAGTGGCCCGCCCCGAACGAAGGTCCACCCCTCAGCGAGGTCGAGCGGGAGGTCGATATAGCACGGGAGGAGTCGGCTGCCGAGCCGTTGCGGGCCAAGGCGCGGGCGGTGCTGGCCCTCTTGCGGGAGGAGTACGGCGAGCCTAACTGGCCGGTGCTAGACCCCCTGGGCACCCTCATCGAAACGCTGCTCTCCCACCGAACCGCCGACCCTCAGACCTGGGCTGCCTACAACGAACTGAAGCGACGCTGGCCCACCTGGGAGGAGCTTGCCGAGGCCCCCATTGAGGAGATACGGGAGGCGGTCGGCGGCACCACCTGGCCGGAGCAGAAGGCCCCCCGCGTCAAGGCTATGCTCCAGCGCATCAAGGACGAGCGGGGCGACATCGACCTATCCTTCCTCTACGACATGCCGGTGGACGGGGCCAACGCCTGGTTGCAGAGCCTGGGCGGTGTGGGGCCTAAGACCGCCGCCTGCGTGCTCCTGTTCGCATGCAGGCGGCCCGTGTTGCCCGTAGACACCCACGTTCACAGGGTGAGCATCCGGTTGGGCCTAATCAGCGAGAAGGTGGAGGCCAACCCCGCGCACGACATCCTCCCTGAGTTCCTGCCCGACCCTGCCAGCGCGCCGGACCTGCTGGCTTTCCACCGCAATCTGCTCCTGCACGGCCAGCGTATATGTGTATGGCGCGACCCCAAATGCCCCAAGTGCGTGGTGCGCGACTGGTGCGACTATTAAGCCACGCACCCGGAGAAGCAGGAGCAGGCAGGAGAGGCCGGACAGAGGAAAGGCAAACGCGCGGCCAAAGAGGTGCTTGCCGACACGCCGGAGGCTTGACCTTTTGCTGTGTGGGGCGCAGTCACATCAGATAGATATGAGTGCTAGCACTGCCCAATCCAAATCAAAACTGAGCCATGTTGCTATTCTCGCATTAATTGTTGCCGGCTTGGCTTATGCTGTCTACGCTGCGTTCATGGTGACGGAGTGGATCGCCGATGACCCACTCCGAACAGACCCCCCAGTCAGTGTAGAAACGCCGCTTATTTACCCCGGCGCTCAGCAAGTAGGGATTCAACGTGCAACAAATGGAGATACGATCATCGTGTTCAAGACCGAGCATAAGGAAGATGAAGTATTTCGGTTTTATAATAATGCTTTGACGCGGGATGGTTGGTATAGATGCGAATCTCAGTACTACACTTGGGGGTCATGTGCGCCCATAGACGATGGCATCATCTTCCAGTGGACACAGGCCGGGTTTGATGGCCCTACCGATCTTGGGTATAGACTTACCGTTATTGCCGACCGTGAGCAGCAACCATCCAACTTGACCTCGATTCGGTTAAGCATTGTGCGGTTTGACCCTAGAACAGTTGATCCTGTAGCAACGCGTTACCCATCCCCGTACCCACCTTCCGTTGCAACCCGATTTCCCAACTTGGCAGCTAAAACAACTCCAACGTCGTAGACAACTTCTGCTCGTTGTTGTGTGTTCCATAGGAGAGTTAGTTCCTTCTCAACCCTGCGCTCCAAGCAGCAATACTACTTCGTATGAAGTACTGACCATGCACGTTTTGCCCTCGGAAGCACCCTTCCACAGGGTGAGACTTAAGGTGTACTCTTTCCGCCGCTAAATGGTACTTGCGACTGTGTCGGTGGACACGTCCCATTTGGTATAGTTAGGGTGATGAGTGGTCTCGCGGCTACTCATCATTCTATGTTAGCTGCCCATATGTGGGAGGGCGGAAGGAAGCACAAGGCCATGAGTGCCATTCCAGTGCAAGCAAATAGCTGGTCCAACAGAATGAAAAGCAGACTGAGCACCAATCCCATGTTCCGCTACCCGGACCTGGGACTTATCTGCCTGGGCGTGTTCGTCATGCTCGTTGGCGTGGGCGCGGTTGTCCCCGTGCGCTCCATTTACGCCCGCGACCTGGGTGCCACCGCTGCCGAGCTTGGCCTCATGGCCTCTTCGTTCCTCCTGGGCACCTTTATGTTCCAGTTGCCCGGTGGCTGGATATCGGACAAGTGGGGCCGCAAGCCTCTGCTCGTGTTCGGCATCGCCGTGGCCGGCATCATCTCGTTCGCCTTCCTCCTGTGGGACAACCCCTGGTATTTCATCGTGCTGCGCTTCGTGGAAGGTGCGGCGGGTGGGGCCATACAACCCGCCTCCAACGCCTACGTGATGGACGCGGTGCCCGCCAAGGAGCGTGGCGCGGCCTTCGGTTGGCTCGGCTCGGCTTTCAGCGCGGGCTTCATGCTAGGTCCGGCGATGGGCGGCGTCATGGTCGATACGATGGGTTATGCTTCGCCCTTCATCTTCGGTGGCGTGACCTCGCTCCTGACCGCCGCCTTCCTGCTCAAGCGCATGCACAACCGCAAGCCGGGGGAGCGTCCGCCGGGGGCCGAAGTTCCCTCTGAAGTAGCGGCTGTGGGGGCCGAGCCTGCGGTGCGCAAGCAGATACCCCGCCACCTGTTCCGGCCCGCACTCTTCAGCACGTTGCTGATGATCACGGCCAGCGGCATCGAGGACGGCCTGTTCATCGCGCTGTGGACTTTGTGGCTGGACGACCTGGGCGCGTCAACTTCCTACATCGGCTTGACCTTCATCACCTTCTCGCTACCGCTCATGGTGCTAATGCCGATTACGGGCAGGTGGGCTGACAAGTACCGGCTCGCCCCGATCATAGCCATCCCGGCGGCCCTAGCCAGCCTGGTCTACCTGACCTACGCGCTGACCGAGAACCTGCTCCTGATCGCGTTGCTCGGCCTGTTTGAGGGTGTGCTGGTAGCTATGCGCCTGCCCGCCATCAGCGCCTTCATCGCCAACCTGTCGCCCGACAACGCCAGGGGCCGCATCCAGGGCATCACCAGCACCACGCGTACAGTAGCGGGCTTCGTCAGCTCGATGGTGGTTATCATGCTGTACGAAATCAACCAGCACTTCCCGTTCTTCATGCTCTTCGGCACGCAATTGGTGGTGAGCGTGATAGCCGGCACGTTGATCTGGCGCATCGAGCGGCGCAGCATAGCAGCCAACCGCGCGGCTGAAGACTTATAGAGACGGAACCGCCAAGACGCCAAGAACGCCAAGAATAGCGCCAAGATAATCAAGATAATAAGGGTGTTCTAAGCAAAAGGACCAGCGTACCTAGTATGATACGCTGGTCCTTTCTTCTACTCTATAAACCTTCCTAAACCTTGGCGCGCTCTTGGCGTTCTTGGCGTCTTGGCGGTTCCGTCCTAATCTCGTGCCGTTTAAATGGCCGTTGCCGATCTAGCGGAATGGTGGAGGGCGAACACACTAGAACGGCAACTTTCATTCAGTCTTACGTTGAGCCGCTCGACTTGGATTTATTTGGGTATGCCAGCGCAACCTTCGACTTGTGTTATGCTATACTAGAGCGTTGCAATGTAGCGCGAGAGCGTGGGAGCATGGGAGGTAAAGGCGATGGCTAGCACTGTCAAAGACGAGCAGCAGGCGGTCCTGGACGGCAAGAGTGGCGGCAAGAACGGGGCGTCACATGCCCCAGCCGAGTCGCGGCCAAAGCCCCGAGTGGAGACCGCCACCCATCTTGAGCGCAACCCCGGCACGCCCCTCGACCTCGACTGGGTGTACGGCACCCGCATCAACCGAAGCGCCGTCGAGCGCCGTGCCGCCAGCCTGGTCACCCGCCGCACCGTGAAGAAGGAGTGGCAGGCCGCCTGGCTCCTCCGCGCCGTCACCGTTATCGACCTCACCACCCTCGCGGGCGACGACACTCCCGGCAACGTAATCCGCCTGTGCGCCAAGGCTCGCCGCCCCGTACGCGACGACCTGCTTGAGGCGCTTGGGGCGCGCGGCCTGGGCATCAAAGTTGGCGCGGTGTGCGTCTACAACAACCTCGTGCCCGTGGCGGTCGAGGCCCTGGAGGGCACCAACATACCCGTGGCCGCCGTGTCTACGGGCTTCCCCGCCGGACAGACCAACCACGAGACCAAGCTGCAAGAGATCAGGACTTCCGTCGAAGCCGGGGCGAAAGAGATCGATATCGTCATCTCCCGCGCCCACGTGCTCACCGGCAACTGGCAGGCCCTGTACGATGAAGTGCGCGACTTCCGCGAGGCGTGCGGCGATGCCCACATGAAGTCGATTATCGCCACGGGCGAGCTTGCCACGATGCGCAACGTTTACCAGGCGAGCATCGTGTGCATGATGGCAGGCTCCGACTTCATCAAGACCTCCACCGGCAAAGAGCCAACCAACGCCACCCTCCCGGTCAGCCTGGTGATGGTGCGCTCCATACGCGAGTACCTGGACCGCACAGGGTACAAGGTCGGCTTCAAGCCCGCCGGCGGCATCCGCTCGGCCAAGCAAGCCCTCGACTGGCTCATCCTGATGAAGGAAGAACTCGGCAACGAGTGGATGATGCCCGACCTCTTCCGCATCGGGGCCAGCGGCCTGCTCACCGACATCGAGCGCCAGCTAGAGTACTTCGTCACCGGGCGCTACTCGGCTGCCTACCGCCACCCTATGCCGTAGCCTAAGAGTCATACCAAGAATAGCAAGGGGAGATGAGCACCCAAAGCTCCCCCTTGTCATTCTGAGCGCAGCGGAGAATCAGGTGGGTAGTTAGGACGTTGAACTTTTGGACCCAGCCCCCCTCTTTGTCATTCTGAACGCAGTGAAGAATCTCGCCCCTCAGCACGCAAGCACCACCTTTCCTACAGCCACTCTGTACCGTAAGAAAGATGAAACATCCTGGTGAGGGACGAGATTTCTCACTCCGTTCGAAATGACAGGGTGGGGCTTGGTTGCCTACACATGGTGCTGCTATTTTAGAGATAGCCTGTGGTGGAGTGGCAATGCCAGGGTGGCATCACGCCACGCACGTCACTGAGCACTCGGTATTCGGCTGAAGCCGCGCAGCCACAGCGTGAGGTTCACCCAGCGCCACACCCTGGACGTGTTGCCGGGCTGCGCCAGCAACCGGGGGACCTCCTGGCGGACCGATTTAAGGTCCAGGTACTCGCCCGCGTGCGCGTCGTCCGCAAGAATGTCGAGCACCCGCGAGCTGCCCTGCCGCAGCCAGTGCCACTCCGGCGTCTCGAAGCCCACCTTGTCCCGCCGCCACACCACCTCGGCGGGCAGCAGGCTCTCCACCGCGACCCTTTGCAGCCACTTGGTCCACCCCTTGTGGATGCGGTATGGCGCGGCCCGGCTGAAAACGTATTCCACCAGCCTGTAGTCCAGGAACGGCAGGCGGGCCTCGATAGAAAAGGCCATAGAGTTGCGGTCTTCGTAGCGCAACAGGTCGGGTAGCGAGCCTTCTACCAGGCGTGCCAGGTGGGTGTCGAGGCTGCGCTGGTCCGAATACGCTTCCGCCCCGTTCTTCTGCCCGGTAAGCCACTGCTGGGCCAGGTGGGGCCTCAGCCCCGACGTAGCGGCGGCTTGCCGGAGGCGGGTGTTGCGCAAACCGCCCAATACGAAGCCGGGCGAGTGCAGGGCCGCCGCTCGCGCCAGCAAAGTCGCGGGATTCACTTTCGTGACCGAGTAGATGTCTCGCATCGCCAGCGCGGCGTGGCGCAGACGGCCCGCCCGCATAAGCTCGCCCACCCAGATGGCGAAGGGACGGTAGCCACCCAGCACCTCATCAGCCCCCTGGCCGTCGAGCAGCACGGTTACCCCACGCTCTCGCGCCAATCGCATCACACACCATTGCGCGAATATACTGGTGGACTGGAACGGCTCGTCCTGGTGCCACACCAATTGCTCCAGGTCGCGCCACAGCCCCTCGCCGCTCGGCACGACGGAGTTGCCTCCCGCGCCTGTCTTTGAGAGCACCGACTCTATATAGGGCGTCTCGTTCCAGGGGCCGTTGGTGTCGTAGACCGCACTGAAGGTCTGCTGGCGTTCCCCCAGCTGCTCCAGTGAGACGGCGTGCTCCGACTGCATCAGGCGGCCCACCACCGACACTATGGACGATGAGTCCAGCCCACCCGATAGACAGGTCCCAACTGGAACATCCGCCCTCAATCGCAGGCGTACGGCGTCGTTGAAGAGCTCGGTGTACCTATGCCGCGCCTGTTCGAGCGGCTCTGCTCTCTGCATGGAGGGTAGCGACCAATACCTTCGGGGGGCGCTACTTGCGCCGCCTTGCGCCGAAACGAGCGCGTAATGAGCGGCAGGTAACGCCTCGACCCCCTCAAAGAAGGTCTCGCCGCTCTGGTGACTGGGTGAAAGGCCCCGCGCCACGTAACCTGCCACAGCCGCTTCCGATGGTCGGAACGGAGCGACATTCGCGCACAGGAGCGCCTTTATCTCAGAGGCGAAAGCCAGCGTGTTGCCTGAGGCGTGCATGTAGAGCGGCTTCACGCCAAAGCGGTCGCGGGCCATGAATAGCTTACGTTGAGCGCCATCCCAGATAGCCAAGGCCCACATACCGTTGAAGCGCGAAAGGCACTCCACTCCCCATTGGCGGTAAGCGGCTAATATCACCTCGGTGTCGGAGCCGGTATGGAACCGGTGTCCAAATGTTGCCAGTTCCGCGCGCAATTCGAGGTAGTTGTATACCTCGCCGTTGAAGATGATCCAGCAGCGCCCGTCATGGGATGGCATGGGCTGGTGGCCTGATGGTGAGATATCTAGGATGGAGAGGCGGCGGAAACCCAGCGCCAGGTCAAAACGCTCACCCGCGAACTCTTCCAGCCTGGGTAGCTGTAGCTCCGGCGCGGTGTCTTCTCCGCCGCACAGAACAGTACGGTCCGAGCGCGTATCCACCAGCAAGTAGCCTTCGTCGTTTGGGCCGCGATGTCGCATGGCGGTCGTAGCTCGCCGGAGGGAGGTGACGTCCACCGGCTTGCCGTCCTGGTGCCAGATGCCGCAGATGCCGCACATTACACGGCGTTCCCCACCGCGAGTCGCGCATCCGCAGTCTCTTGCCAGCCTATGCCGTACAGCGAAAGGACCCGGCTGGCGACCCGGTGCATCTCGTGCTCCCTGCTCACGTATTCGATACCGCGGCGGCCCAGGTCGGCCCAGCTTTCAGGGTGAGTGACTAACGTCTCCAGCGCTTCGTAGATGCTGTGCGGGTCGGCGCTCACGATGGGCAGGTCGGGAGCATAATGCTGCCGCAGGTCGTCGCGTATCCGGCAGACTACAGGCACGCCCTTCGCCATCATCTCAATAGAAACGGTGCCGTACGCGCCGATCAGCAGTTGGTCTACCGCGATATCGGCTTGCCCGCAGAACTCGACCACTTTGTCGTGCGGAACGCCCTCTAGCATCATCAGCTCCACAGGGTAGCCCGCAGCTTTCAGGCGCTCTATCGCACTGAGCAGGTACCTGGTGCCCTTTATCTCTCGGTCTGACGGGGCGTGCAGTATGCGCACGGGGTTGTCATGGGTGATAGGTGCGCTGCGAGGCGTGCGTGGCGTCCACTTCGTCAGGTCGATAGGACCTGCGATTAGGTGCGCGCCGGGGGCGAACTCCAACAGGTCGGGGGTGGAGACGAAGACCACGTCGGCTGACGAGACCGGCGGGTGGCTCTTCTTCAGGCAAACCAGCGCCACGCAGTCACTACACCCGCTTATCTCGTACTTGCTGAGGGTAGCCGCGCGATTTCGGATGTCGCAGCCACAGAAGTGGAAGATTACGCGCTTACCCAACGCCCGCAATAGAGGCAGGTCGGGATAGGGGGCGGGGAACAACGTGTGTCCGAAGTAGAAGTGGAACACGTCGTAGCGCCTGATGGCTTCAAGCGCGAACCCGCCCAGGGTGGCGGCCTTCTTGATTGGGTTGCCACGGGCGTCCAAGTTGAGGCTGCGGTCCACGCCGAAGCCCAGGCGGTGCGACCTGTACTCCACGGAGGAAGCGGCAACACCCAGGGCGCGCTGCGCCCTCGATAATTGCCCTGCCAGCCCGGCGATATTAGTGGGCGCGTGCAGCACTTTGAGCGCATTTGGAGATTGATGGTTACTTGGCGCACTCATACACCTTAGTATACCACAAGGGCACTGATGGACCCTGATGGACCCTGGCAGCCTCTGGTAAACTGGTGCTTACCTGCATCTGCCCGCCCTACGTCCTACGTGCGGGACGGGTCAGTTGTGTCCAGGAGCCATATCAAAGCATGTAGATATAGGATATGAGCAAATCAGCCCCGACCTTGTCATTCTGAGCGTAGCGAAGAATCAGGTGGGTAATTAGGCCGTTGAATTTTGGGACCAACTCTCCCTTTGTCATTCTGAGCGCAGCGAAGAATCTCGTCCTCTACCGGGCTGGTTCTGCTTTCTTAAGGCACACTGTAGCTGGAGTAAAGGTGGTACCATGTGCTGAGGGACGAGATTCTTCGCTGCGCTCAGAATGACAAGGTCGGGGCTTGGTGCTTATTTTTGCCACCGTTGCTTTCGAGGTAGATTCCAGCCTGTGTAAACCCGTTCAGGACAGAGGCACCTTGTTTGAGACAGCGCTTAACTTGTGGAGGAACAGAAGATGGGTGAGACGATGGTGCCCGAAAGGGTCTTAGCGGGCGGCCTTCTAGACAAGAAGCGCATTCGTGCCGTAGCTATATGCCTTTTCAGCCATCACGGCAGAATCCTCGTGGCTGAAGGCACAGACGCGCTGACGGGTGAGACTTTCTATCGCCCCCTCGGCGGCACTATCGAGTTCGGCGAGCGCAGCAGGGACACGGTAGTCCGTGAGATAGCGGAGGAGCTAGGCGCGGAGGTCAAGCCCCAAAGCCTGCGCTTCCTCGGCACGCTGGAGAACATATTTGTCTACAACGGCCTCCCTGGACACGAGATCATGCTGGTCTACGACGGCGAGCTTGCGGATGCTACCCTCTACGAGCAAGGAGAGCTAAACGCGCAGGAGGACGACGGCGTGTCTTTCCGCGCCTTGTGGAAGCCTCTGTCGGAGTTTGGCCCAGGCGCGCCACTCTACCCCCAGGGCCTGCTGGAGTTGCTCGCGGCTGATGACTAGGGGTATGATGCCTGGTGTCCTGGTAGGACAGCCCCCACTCAGGATAGCAGGACCAAAGCCCCTTCTGTCATCCTGAGCCTCCTTCTGTCATCCTGAGCGTAGCGAAGGATCTCAGATATTGCCCTTGCCTTTGTGCTGAACCATTAGCACAATCTACCCGATGTTCACCACCATCCATAACCACGTTCTTGAGATCCTTCGCTACGCTCAGGATGACAGGGGGAGGCTCAGGATGACAGGGTGGGGCAGGGCAGCAACGCATGTAGCTTGAGTGCTGGCTGTTTAGGGCTTTATCCGAAGCATAAAACGTGGTACGATGTAGGCACGGACAAGACTGAGGATTGGTAAGCAATGGACGGCAGCACCTGGAGGACTAGACATGGCTACAGTCGCGGAAATCTTCGAGACGCTTGATTACGGCCCCGCGCCGGAGGCCAAAGAGCCTGCATTGCAGTGGATAGAGCGGCACCAGCCGTTCGGCCTCTTCATCGACGGCGAGTGGGTCGCGCCCGGCAGCGGCAAGTACTTCGACAGCCAGAACCCGGCGAGCGGCAAGCCCCTGGCGAAAGTGGCGCTCGGCACGGCTGAAGACGCCGACAGGGCGGTGGCTGCGGCGCGTCGAGCCTTCGAGAGTTGGAGCGTCACGCCCGGCCACGTCCGCGCCCGCTACCTGTACGCCATTGCCCGCCTGTTGCAGAAGCACTCCCGCCTGCTGGCTGTGCTCGAAAGCCTCGACAACGGCAAGACGATACGCGAGACCCGCGACATCGACATCCCGTTGGTGGCCCGCCACTTCTACTATCATGCGGGTTGGGCGCAACTGATGGAGACCGAGATGCCCGGTATGGTGCCCGTGGGCGTGGTGGGGCAGATCATCCCCTGGAACTTCCCGCTGCTCATGATGGCCTGGAAGATCGCGCCCGCGATAGCCATGGGCAACACGGTGGTGCTCAAGCCCGCCAGCTATACCCCGCTCACCGCCCTGGCCTTCGGGCATATCTGCGACGAAGCGGGCCTGCCAAAGGGCGTGGTGAACATCCTTACGGGTGAGGCGCGCACTGCGGGCGAGGCCATCCTGACCCACCCAGGCGTGGACAAGATCGCCTTCACCGGCTCCACCGACATCGGGCGACATATCCGCAAAGTTACGGCGGGCAGCGGCAAGAAGCTGTCGCTGGAGCTTGGTGGCAAGTCGCCCTTCATCGTGTTCGATGACGCCGACCTCGACAGTGTTGTAGAGGGCGTAGTGGATGCCATCTGGTTCAACCAGGGGCAGGTGTGCTGCGCCGGTTCGCGCCTGCTGGCCCAGGAGGGGATAGCCGGGCGGCTGGAAGAAAAGCTGCGCTACCGCATGGAGCGGCTGCGCATAGGCGACCCGCTCGACAAGGCGATGGACATAGGGGCCATCGTGGGGCCGACGCAGTTGCAGGCGATACAGAAGCTGGTGCAGCAGGGCGTAGACGAAGGGGCATACATGTGGCAGCCCTCGTGGTCCTGCCCCACCGAAGGCAGCTTCTTCCCGCCGACCCTCTTCACCAACGTGTCGCCCTCCTCCACCATCGCTCAGACGGAGATATTTGGCCCGGTGCTAGTGTCGATGACCTTCCGCACGCCCGCCGAAGCGGTAGCCCTCGCCAACAACACGCGGTACGGCCTGGCGGCGTCGGTGTGGAGCGAGAACATCAACCTGGCTCTTGATATCGCCGCCAAGCTCAAGGCGGGCACCGTCTGGATCAACAGCACCAACCAGTTTGACGCGGCCTCCGGCTTCGGCGGCTACCGGGAGAGCGGTTACGGTCGCGAAGGCGGCAGGGAAGGGCTGTACGAGTACGTCCGCCCCTCGTGGGAGGCCCAGGCGACGAGCGCCGAATACCGGGTGTCGGAGGAGAAAGGCGCGGCGAGCAACGGACACACCCCAGGCAAGGGTCACGCTGACGGTAACGGCACCAGCAACGGCAACGGGCACCACGAGATGCCGGACGACGAACTGGACCTGTTCGGCACCCAGTACCCGGTACTCGGCGCGCCGCCGATAGACCGCACGCCCAAGCTGTACATCGGCGGTAAGCAGGCCCGCCCCGACTCTGGCTACAGCACCGCCGTCTTCGGACCTGACGGCGAGCTCATAGGCGAGGTGGGGCAGGGCAACCGCAAGGACATCCGCAACGCCGTAGAGGCCGCCCACGCCGCCGAGGGTTGGGCCTTCACCACCGGGCACAACAAGGCGCAGATCCTTTACTACATAGCCGAGAATCTGTCGGCTCGCGCGGGTGAGTTCGCCCGGCGCATACGGCAGCAGACGGGCGGCAGCCTGGATGACGCGCAACGCGAAGTGGAGCTATCCATCGAGCGATTGTTCACCTACGCCGCCTGGGCCGACAAGTACGACGGCCTGGTGCATCGCACGCCCTCCCGCAACATCACCATCGCCATGCCTGAGCCTATCGGGGTAATGGGCATAGCTTGCCCCACCGAGTACCCGCTGCTGGGGCTGGTGTCGCTGGTCGCGCCCGCGATAGCGATGGGCAACACGGTCGTGGTGGTCCCCTCCGAGCGGCACCCGTTGAGCGCCACCGATTTCTACCAGGTGCTCGAAACCTCGGACCTACCGGGTGGCGTGGTGAACATAGTTACGGGGCCGCGTGACACGCTCGCGAAGGTCATGTCCGAGCACGACGACGTAGACTCGATGTGGTACTTCGGCACGGCAGAGGGCAGCAAGCTGGTGGAGCACTCGTCGGCGGGCAACATGAAGCGCACCTGGGTCAACTACGGCCACGCGCGCGACTGGCTCTCCAGGGAGCAAGGCGAGGGACAGGAGTTCCTGCGCGAGGCGACCCAGGTGAAGAACGTCTGGACGCCGTACGGGGAGTAGCCGCTAAGCTGTACGGTGCGAGGTACCCGGCTATGAAGCACCGGCTGGGACTTGTCCTGTTAGCGACAGTAACTATATTCGCAGTGCAAGCTCTCGCTCCTGCCATTGTAGCGGCATGCTCTCCTGCCGTGTACACACCCGAGTCAGCCTTTGAAGACGCGGATGCGGTCTTCATGGGCACGGTAACCGGGGTAAAGGAAGAGGTGCACTTTGATGCCAATGGTAAAGACTTCACTGTGTACTACACCTACCTATTTCAGGTGCTTACTTCCTGGAAGGGTGTCTCTCAGCCCAGGGTGACGGTCCACTGGCACAGACATATGAACGTGCCGGACCAGGATGAGATTTTTAGCCGACCTTGTGGGCCTGTCAGCTTTGATGCTGGTTCTACCTATCTCGTCTACGCCAATTATGACAGCAATATACTCACCGCTATGATCTACTCCGGCAGAAATGATATTCCGATTCGGAGTCTTGAGGATATAGCCGAGGAGTCCAGGGTGTTCGGCCCGGGCAAGCAGTGGAGCCAGCCCGCAGGAGTAGGCATGCCCAAAGTGGGCGAAGGTGCTTCCATACTGGATAACGCGTTGGTAGTCGGCTTGCTTGTTCTTGGACTGGGGCTGGCACTTACAAAGGTAGTCGATGGCCGGGCTGGACGGCTACCGTCTTGACGGCTGTATCGGTCCGTCTATGAAACGCAGAGCACTATTTGTCTTGGTAGCGGTTGCCGTTCTGTGTTCCATACAGGGAGGCAGGACGCCGCCTGCACTGGCATGTTCCTGCGCTAAGTCCACGCCGGACGAGGCCTTCCAGCACTCGGATGCAGTGTTCAGCGGCAAGGTAATCAGCGTCAAGAAACAAAAACGCCCCGGTGAGGACGGTGGCAGCTATGTAGCACACGCCTACACCTTCGACGTGCAGGCTAGCTGGAAAGGTGTTCCCCACGCGCGGATTACCACGTATCACTACTCGGACTTTATTACCGCCGAGGGGTGGGGCGTAACCGGCTGCACCTCTGAGGGGTTTGAGGTTGGCAAAACGTACCTGGTGTACGCCTGGCGAGGTGGCACCATGTCAGGATTTTCCAACGGGCGGAATGAGCTTTCGGCCAGTCTCAGCTATTGTGGCCGCACAGGTCTGCTGAGTGATGCGGGTGAGGACTTGCAGGCGCTTGGCCCCGGTACGCTCCCTGCACAACCCGGCCTGTTGGGAGTACCTGGACCTTTCAGCATGTTAGATGCGTTCGGCTGGATTGGCGGCCTCTTGGCGTGGCTTCTCGGCCTGTTGCGCTAGCGTGCAGGCTTCAGGCCCCACATTGGCCTGGTTATTGCGACACTCGGTTGCAGGCGCATCTCACAATCCCAACTTTATCCCTCATAAGGTGAATTAAGTCTCTCAATGCCGCATTACCTTCGTTCCGCCCCAAGACCAATCCTCCTGGTGTTGCTTCTAGTAGCAGTCCTCCTCATACCTACGTCCCATGCCGCGCCCCAACAACAAGCCAAGCCCAAGGTGAGCGCGCCCTACCTGCTGGCCGGGGGCACTGGCAACCAGCAGCAGATTAGCATGGCCGGGGGGTTCATGGTCTACTCCAACTGCAAGTCCGCCGATTGCGACATCTACGGCGTGGAGCTGGCTACGCGCCGCGAAGTGGTCATCTCGGAGCAGGGGTGGGACGAAGAGCAGCCTTCCACCGATGGGGTGAGGGTGGTGTGGCGCGACGCCCGCAACGTGGACCGTGCCTATCGCAACGGCAACAACCAACTGGTCAACTTCGACCTGTACGGCACGGCGCTGGGCGACGGCAAGCCCGCCGTCATGTCCAGGGCCGCGCAGATGCAGAACAGGCCCGCCGTCTGGGGCAACACCGTCGTGTGGGCCGACTTCCGTGACTCGGCGGGCGCGGATGACCCGGAGGCTGGCAACATCTACATGGCCGAGTTTCCGTCCGGCAAAGAGACCGTGCTGGCAAAGGCGAACAGCGCGCAGGTCCGCCCCGCGACCAACGGCAGGTTCGTGGTGTGGGTAGATTACCGCAACGAGCCGGACGCCAACGGTACGAACTCCGACATTTACGCCTACGACCTGGACACGGGCCAAGAGTTCCCCATTACCACCGCGCCCAACACGCAGACCGACCCGGTTATCTCGGGCGACATCGTCGTGTGGGCCGACTGGCGCAAGGGCGACAACACAGCCGATATATACGGCTACGACCTGGCCGCCAAACGAGAGTTCCCCATCAGCACGGCCCCCGGCAGCCAGATACAGCCCGCTATCTCCGGCAATATCGTGGTGTGGGCCGACTTCCGCAACGAAAAAGACCCTGCGGGCAGCAACACCGATATCTACGGCTACGACCTCACTACGAAGCAGGAATTCCCCGTCTTCGTAGGCCCGGCCCCGCAGCGGCAGCCGGGGGTATCGGGTGGCGTGGTCGCGTGGGAGGACGAGGCGAAAGGCAACAAGGACCGCGACATCATAGGCGCGACCATCTCCGGCCTCACTATTACCCCTCCACCCGCACCCCCGCCCTCCCTGCCCGGCACAGGCGCGCACCGCTTCCCTGAGACGCGCCAGGTGGTGACCGGCCTCTTCCTCGATTACTGGGAGAAAAACGGCAGCCTCCCCCAGCAAGGTTACCCCATCTCGCCCGTGATGCGCGAGAAGTCCGACCTCGACGGCAAAGAATATACGGTGCAGTACTTCGAGCGTGCCGTGTTCGAGTACCACCCTGAACAGCAGCCGCCCTTCAACGTGCTCCTGTCGCAGCTAGGCACCTTCCGCTATCAGCAGAAATACCCCAATGGCGCGCCCAACCAGTCCACCAACAACTCGCCGGGCGCTCGCTTCTTCCCCGAAACCGGCAAGACCGTCGGCGGCCTGTTCCTTATTTACTGGAACAACCACGGCGGGCTGGCGCAACAAGGCTATCCCATCTCGGACGAGTTCGTGGAGAAGAGCGAACTTGACGGCAAGGAGTACACGGTGCAGTACTTCGAGCGTGCCGTGTTCGAGCTGCACCCGGAGAACCCTGAGCCGTATAGCGTGCTCCTGTCGCAGTTGGGCACGTTCAGGTACCAGCAGAAGTACGGTGGCAGGTAGGTTATCGATTGCGGCGCGATGTCTATATACTCTGGTAGCCTGAGCTAAGTCATGTCCGCATCTGATCGGTCAAGGGCATGTGTAAGTCACAGCGTGCTAAGGACGACGCTCATCGTATGTGACGCCCGTCGACTAAAGTCGAGGGCTACATATTGCAAAGTCTGACCTGCGGCAGACTGATACATCTTTGAGCATCTGTAAAGACCTAATGCTATGCACCAGTCCCGCAGGGACTTTGCAATGTGTAGCCAGCGATTTATGAACATTAACAACTTAATCATGTAATCAGGGGTGAGAGTCCTACATAGCGGAGCAGATCGGCTGAACCATCAGCAAAGCGGTTGAGGAAATCACGAGCTTGCTGTTTGAGAAGATCGAACTGTTCAGCTAAGGTGTGGTTGTGCAAAAGAGTCTGCTTGAGCCAGCGCCACATCTTCTCTATCGGGTTGAGCCAGGGTGCATAGGTGGGTAGCCACAGGAGCTGTATGTTCAGTTCAGAGGCTGTGGTGAGCACGTCTCTTTGCCAGTGCACCGGCCAGTTATCCCATACGATGAAGATAGTGGCTGTGGTGCTGTAAGCCTGACGTATCCTGCGCAGCAGCAAGCACAAAGCATCTACACCCACTACCTTGCCATCTACCCACACTACCTTGCCACTAAGCATGTCCATAGCAGCACCTAGGCGGTGGCGAGTGTTGTACCCTGCTGCTACTGGAAAGGTCGGCTCACTACCTTTATCTTGTATCTTGCCCTTTGGGATAGTAGACGCCCTCTCCTGTAAGAGTGGGTCTGCGATAGAAACTCAACTCATCTGCATACAGCAGAACTACCTCATTGGAGTGCTGCCTGGCAGCCTCACAAGCTCGCTCTATCCAGCTTACCTTGAGCAGGTAATGAGGATCAGGGCTATGAACAGAGAGGCGGCCTTGCTTACGCTTGACCTTCAGGCGCTGCAGGGCTTTGCATACCCCAGGGAAGGTGTAGTGGTTGAGCCAGGGCAGGGAAGGTGTAGTGGTTGAGCCAGGGCAGGGAAGGTGCTGCTTGTAGATCACAAAGACGCCAGCGGCTCCTTTCTACTCCGTACAGGCTAGGAGCTTGGCGGGTCAATTCCCGCAGTGCTTCTCCCTCTTGAGGGGGAAAAACCCCTGTGGCCTCTTGGTTTGTGTACAAGAGCCGCCAGGCCTCCGCTGTTGTACTTGCGTAGCCACCTGTACACCGTATCTGCTTGGCGACGCTTGTTCAGACCCTGCTTGGCTACCTGGTGTGGAGATTGTCCGTCTGCTATCTTCAGCAATGCGGCAGCACACTCTCTCAGATATGCTCGGCTGTCGCGGTCACGTACCTGCTCTAGCTCCTGCCGCTGTTGATCATTCAAGCTGAGTGTTAGTTGGCGCATACACCCATCTTACCATTACATGATTAAGTTGTTAATGTTCATAATTCGCCGGGCGTCTTCCTTGGCACGCTGTGACTTACACATTCCCCTAGGCGTCTCTTGCCGCGCATGCCACCCATTCTCCCGGCGTCTCCTGCCGAGAATGCTACCAATTCCCTGCTGGACACCCCGCCCTCCACGTGTTAGACTTAAGTCTGTTGCCGCGCCCGACGCGCGGTCCGTTCCCGATTACTAAAGGAGTACAGGTTGAAGAGGTTTCTAACGGTCACATCTTTGGTTTCTCTCTTGACACTTTCCCTGGTGGGGTGTGGCGGAGAAGCACCGGCTACACCAATACCCACCACCGGCACCACAGGGGCGCAACCCACTCAAACCACATTACAATCCACACCAAATACTACAGCGGAGGCACAACCAGTGGGCGACGAGCATATTGCTGTTCAGCACATTCTCATCGGCTTCAAGGACGCGGTAGGTTTCCAGGGCAATCCCCCGGAGAAGGCGGCCACTCGCACCCAGGAGGACGCTCGCAAGCTGGCTTACGAGTTGCTGGACCGCGCCGAGAAGGGGGAGGACTACGACAAGCTGGTGCAGGAGTACACCGACGATAGAGCGCCAGGCATCTACAGCATGTCTAACAACGGCATCGAACCCGTTGGTGAAGAAGAGTTCCCCCGCAACCAGTTGGTGCCCGCCTTTGGCGACGTGGGCTTTGGCCTGCAAATGGGCGAAATAGGCATTGCCGACTACGACCCCGCCACCAGCCCCTTCGGTTATCACGTCATCAAGCGTGTGCCTCCGCCGCCCCCGCCCACCAAGCCCGAGGGTGAGGACGACCATATCACCGTACAGCACATCCTGATTGGCTTCAACGAGGCGGTAGGCTTCCAGGGCAATGCCCCGGAGAAAGCGCAGGGCCGCACGATGGAACAGGCCAGGACGTTGGCCTACGAGTTGCTGGACCGCGCCAAGCAGGGCGAAGACTACGACAAGCTGGTGCAGGAGTACACCGACGATAGCGCCCCCGGCCTCTACTCGCTGTCCAACATCGGTGTGGCAGCCGACCAGGCCGCCGGGGAATACGGCCGCAAGAACATGGTGCCCGCCTTCGGTGACGTAGGCTTCAAGCTCAAGGTAGGCGAGGTAGGCATCGCTGACTACGACCCGGAGACAAGCCCCTACGGCTGGCACATCATCAAGAGGGTGAAGTAACTCTTCGGAAAGTTACATGACCCTGAGTAGGCGGGGAACGAGAAAAGCCAGGATGTAGAAGGTGTGTAGTGGACTGACCACAATCCACTCACGTCCGGTCTGAGGCGGCAAGGCGGAACTGAGGCTTCTCGGTTCCGCTTTGTATTTCTGTGGAAATGCGCGCAAACTGAGTAGAAGCTATCTCAAGAACAACAGTATAGAACATCACCTCCAAAGCCCCACATTGTCATTTCGAACGGAGTGAGAAATCTCGTCCTCCATGCAGATGTGGCTCTTTGCTTACGAGACTCTATGCTACAGGAAAGGTGATACCCTGTACTGAAGGACGAGATTTCTCACTACGTTCGAAATGACAAAGAAGAGGCCATGTGCTCATATTCCAAACTGTCAGTTTAGTGTCATTTTTGAGATGAGTTCTAGCATTGGGGCTAGACAGTGGCACCTATAAGCCATAAAATCGAACCGTACATATTGCAGTCAATCAGCCGGAGTAGGGGAGAAAGCCTTGCCCTCCTTGCAGTTGCCGTCCGAAGTCGTGGCGGTGCTTCGTAATTTCTATACCTGTGAATACACCACCGTCAACCGGCAGGGGCAGCCTGTGACCTGGCCCTCCGTCACGTACTTTGACGAGGGTGCTGGCATGATTGTGGCCGCTGTGTCAGTGGCGTTCCCTGTGAAGGCGTACAATGCTCGCCGCCACCCGCAGGTGTCTATGCTCTACTCCGACCCTACCGGCTCCGGGCTGGAAGACCCTCCTGCTGTGCTGGTGCAGGGGGATGCGCGTGTGGCTGAAGTGCTTGAGTACACGCCGCCCATAATTGGCCTGTTCAAGAAGGTGCGCAGGCAGCAACCCGACAGCGCCAAGTTCACGGCCAACAATCTCACGCGCAACCTGTTCGTCTGGTACCTGTTCCAGCGCATCGCCCTGGTGGTGGAGCCGCGCCGCATCCTGGTGTGGCCTCACCGCGATTTCAGCCAGGCACCCAGCGAGGTAGAGGTGCGCTATGTGGAATGACAGGCTGGTCGCGGCGGTGCGCGACTATTCAAGCGGCGTTCTCAGCAGCGTCGAGCCGTCCGGCTATCCCACCAGCGTGCGTTGCACCGCCCGTGTGGACGCGGAGCGCCGGGTGGTAGTCATCTCGCCAGTGCCCCCGGTGGCGCAGGGTTGGCAGGGCAAGGCGTGTCTGCTCTTCCACATGCACGACGAGCACCTGGAAGGCTTGCGGCAACTGGTGTTGAAGGGGGAACTGGCCGCAGAGGACGGCACCCTGGTCCTGCGCAACGTCGAGTTCGTCACCGCCAACGGGCGCGCCAACACCGACGTAATGCCTCACGCGGGAGCGCCCCTCCATATGTTGCAATTCCTCCTGCTTGGGCGGCGCAAAGCCCGCGAGTACATGCAGAAACGCGGCACCCCCTGGCCTCCAATCCCCTTCGAGGAGATCGAGCGCGCGATGGATGGGCCATAGGCGCGGACGATGCAGAAGTTATGAGTTATGAGTTTTGAGTTTTGAGTTGACGGACAGCATTTAACCATCATCCCCTTGGCGCGTGCTTGGCGTCTTTGCGTCTTGGCGTTTTCGTCTCCTATAGTCCATAGTCCATCGTCCATCGTCTCTTTTCTTCTCCCCTCCCGAAATGATACAATCCCAGCATGACCGACATCGCTATCGACGCCACGGAGGGGCATAGGCTCTCGCCGCAGGAGAAGATCGAGTGGGTGCAGCCGGCCCTCGCGCAGTATTACGGCGAACTCTTCTGGAAGCAGAACCTGGACCCCCTGTCCGAGTTGGTGCTGACCATCCTCTCGCAGCACACTAACGACAACAACCGCGACCGCGCGTTCGCCACGATGAAGGCCCGGTACCCCACCTGGGAGGAAGTGGTCGAAGCGCCCCCTGAGGAGCTTGCCGACTCCATCCGTGTTGGCGGGCTGGGCAACATCAAGGCCCCGCGCATCCAGGCGGTGCTACGGCAGATATGGCGGGAACGCGGCTCGTGGGACTTGAGCTTCTTGACCGCCATGCCTGTGGAGGAAGCCAAGGCGTGGCTCTCCAAGTTCAACGGCGTGGGACCGAAGACCGCCGCCTGCGTGCTGATGTTCGGCTGCGGCACGCCTGTCTTCCCGGTGGATACCCACATCTACAGGGTGTCGCAGCGCATAGGCCTGATAGACGCCAGGACCAACGCCGAGAAGGCCCACGAGGTACTTGAGGGTATGGTGGTGCCGGAGAAGCGGTACACCTTCCACATCAACCTGATCCAACACGGTCGCAAGATTTGCAAGGCCCAGCGGCCCCTGTGCGAGCTATGCCCGGTGCGGGAGTGGTGCAACTACTACAACGCGCTCGTAAAGGGCAGCTAAAGCCGCTCACAGCTTTAGAACAGCCAAGACAGCAATAGCGCCACTGCCACCGAGGCCAGCACCAGCGCCGCGCTTCCCGCCGGTATGTTGGTGCGCCAGTCGTTGATACGGTTGCCCATGACTCGCCTGTTGTTGGCGAGCATCAGGATGATTACCAGGAGCATCGGGGACAGGAAGCCATTTAGGACCGACACCGCGAACAACGCCTCGAACGGGTTGATGGGGGTGAAGTTGATAAGGGTGCCAATTAGTGCGGAGGCGGCTATTATCGCGTAAAACTGCTTGGCGCGATATGGCTTTTCGTCCAGGCCCCAGCGCCACCCGAAGGCCTCACTCACCGCGTAGGCAGCCGAACCGCACAGCACCGGCACCGCCAGCAGCCCCGCGCCGATGATGCCCACCGCGAACAGCAGGGTAGCCACGTCACCCGCTACGGGTCGTAGCGCCTGGGCCGCATCGGAGGCCGACTGTATGTCGGTGTTGCCCGCCTTGAAGAGGGTAGCCGCCGTGCCAAGCACTATCGAGTAGAACACCATGTTCGCGAAGCCTATACCCAGCTTCACGTCCAGCGCCGTCGCCTTTACCTTCGACCGGCTGGGGTTCTTCAACTGGCTTGGTGGTATATCTATCTCTCCCGCATCCTCGCCCTTCTCCTTGCTCAGGTCCTCTCTCACCTGGCTTTTCTCTTCCTCGACCACCTGGCTGGTGTTCCAGAAGAAGAGATAGGGCGAAATGTTGGTGCCGAGTATCGCCAGCATGGTCGCCAGGTAGGTCACGTCGAAGCGCAGGGTAGGTACGAAGGTGCCCCGCAGCACCTCCATTATGTCGGGTCTAGCCAGGAAGATGGTGGCTGTGTAGGCCAGCAGCGCCAGCGTAAGCCACCGGAAGATGCGCGCTAGCACTTCATACTGTCCCAATGTAAGAATCACGGGGATCAGGACGGCTACCGGCACGATGATGAAGGGGATCGGTATTGGCACCAGCAGGTTGATCCCGGCGGCAATCGCGCCAATGTCAGCCCCAGCGTTGAGGGTGTTGGCGAGCACCACGCCGCTTACCACGACGTACAGCACCCACCTGGGATAGTGCCTGCGCACGTTCCCCGCCAGCCCTCTGCCCGTCGCCAGCCCAATCTTGGCGCAGGTGAACTGCACCGCAGTCATAAGGGGGAAGAGCAGCAGCACGAGCCACAGGGTCGAAAACCCGAAAGAGGCCCCCGCCACCGCGTAGGTGCCTATGCCGGCGGGGTCGTTGGCCGCGGCCCCTGTAATCAGCCCCGGCCCGACCACCATGAGCAACCGCTTCAGGCGGTTTGGCTTCTTGCTACCGGCGGCTTCATGTGCGGTCTGCTCGCTTGCTACTGCTTCCAAAAGGCTAGGGGCGCTCGCTTTCCAGGAGGTTCTGCTACTCTGCTACCACCTAAAGAGCCATAACCGTGCCAGGCAGGCATCCCATGGTTGCAGCACCACAGCAAGGATACGAAGGATAAGGGAAACCGCAAAGGCGCAAAGAGCGCAAAGGACGCGTAAAGAAGGGAAGGGTCCAGTGGGTAGCAAAAGGACCAGGGTACTGATAATGTACCCTGGTCCTTTTGCCTAAAACGCCCTACTTAATCTCTGCGTTACCTTTGCGCTCTTTGCGCCTTTGCGGTTTTCGTCTTTACAACACTGCTATAGCCCATCTGTTGGTGCTTGGGGCTAGCTCATATCTATGAAGTCGCGGCGGTTGGAGTGGGCGGCGCGGGCGTCCTGGGGGCGCGCCACTTTGAGGTTGAACGCCTCGGAGGAGGCATGCGTGCCGTACGGGTGCGTGTACATGCTGTTGCCGGGTATCACCCTGGAGATGAGGCCCTCTTGCACGGCGTAGGCGGCGGCCTGCTGGCGGTTGCGCAGTTGCAGTTTGTCGAGAATGTTGCGCAGGTGCACTTTCACCGTGTTCTCGGTGATCACCAGCTCTTCAGCGATGTCACGGTTGGTGGCTCCACGGGCGACCAGGCGTAGCACGTCCTTTTCGCGGTCGGTGAGAGCGTCGATGCCCTTGGCCTCTTGCAGGTCGCGGCGGCGGGCGAGGTGGGTGAACTCTTGGAGCACCTTGGTAAACATGCTGCTGGAGAAGTAAGCCCCGCCGGACGATAGTGCGCGCACGGCCCTCACCAACTCGTCCAGGCTGCTGTTCTTGAGCAGGTAGCCCTTCACGCCCAGCTTGCCCGCGGCCAGCACGTCGTTATCGTCCTCGGACGAGGTAAGGATAGCCACGTTCGTCTCGGGGAACTCTTCCTGTATAGACATTACAGTGTCGAGGCCGTCGCTGTTGCGCAGGTAAATCTCGATGAGCATCACGTTAGGGTGAAGGGTTTCCACCATGTGGCGCGCCTCGATGCCGTCAGTGGCCTCGCCGACAATATCAATGCCGGGCTGCCTGCTGAGCAGGCTTGCGAGACCTTGCCGGAAGAGGTCGTGGCTATCGGCTATAACAACCCGTATCGGTTCTTTAGACATACGAATATACACCCCTACCCTAATAGATACCATCGAGCAAAGGTTTGCGAACCCAACGTCTTTGCTTCACAGTGACTATAGCATACGAAGAATCGGAGAGTCAACCGAAAGAGTTACGAAATAAGTACTACCTATGGCAGTTTAAAGGTCCGGTTCGAGTTAGTACTACAGGCGGGGTGCTGAAGCGTGAAACGTGAAACGTGATGCGGCTTGTGATCGTGCGTACGTGAATGTGCTGGTGTGGGTTTAGCAGCACCAAAGCCCAGCCCTTGTCATTCTGAGCGTAGCGAAGAATCAGGTGGGTAAGGGTGCTGCTGAACTACAGTGACCAAGCCCCGCCTTTGTCATTCTGAACGTAGTGAAGAATCTCGCCCCTCAGCACCCATAGAACCCCTTTCCTGAATGAGAAAGATTCCCAAAGGAAAGGTGAAACGTCGGGGTAGAGGACGAGATTCTTCGCTGCGCTCCGAATGACAAAAGGGGAGTTGGTCACCGTAATGCAACACCATCCCTACCCACCTGATTCTTCGCTACGCTCAGAATGACAAAGAAGGGGCTTCGGGTGCTGCTAAGTTTCACCCAAACACGGGCTGCTGATCCTTCGCTACGCTCAGGATGACAGGGGGAGGCTTTGGTCCAGCCAGGCAACTAGCTCAACTACACGAACCAACCTTAGCAAACCGCATCACGTTTCACGTTTCAGCCATCAGAGCCTGATAACCGCTATTGCCTCAGTGCCGAGCAGGCGGACCACTTCGGCTTCCAGCACGGTGCTGTAGCCGACGCCACGGGGGAGTTGGGCGGTCGTGAGGTGGCCTGGTTCGGGGGCGTAGGGGATGCGCAACGTGACCGCATCGCTGCCGGGGTGCTCGTGCAGTATCTCTTTGAGGGCGATCATGCGGTCTATGTCGGCCTGGTCGTCCTCGGTGATGGGCAGGGTGATGATGATCTTGTGGGCGGGGATGCCGCCTGTCGCTGTGGTGGCTGGGTTCGTCATAGTGGGTGCTGTCGTGGCTGTCGATGCGGCGGCCGCTATGGGTGTAGCCGCCGGTGCTTGCGTGGGTGTTGGTGCGATTGTAGCCGGCTTAGTAGTGGGCGCGTGTGTTGGTGCCGGGACCGCTGCCGCATGAGTCCCGTTGCCGCTATTGGCCCCGTTAGAGCCGTTAGAGCCGTTGCCGCCGTGGGCACTCGCCTTCGCAGTGACTTCCTCCAGGGCTGCCTGGGCCTTCTTCGACTGCTTGACCTTGACCGTAAGCTCGGCCTCTTCCGCCGCCTCTTCAAAGGGGGCCATGTGCTCGCATAGCAGGTAAACGTCGCCTTCCTCGTGCTTGCGCACCCGCGCCGTGACGATCACCGGCTGGTTCTCGGCCCACAGGTCCGCGTGCCGCTTGTAGCCGGGCGGGAACGCCACCAACTCGATGGCCCCCTCGGCGTCCTCAAGCCACGCCACCGACATTGGCTCTGCGGGCGATTTGCCGTTGGAGCCTGGCGGGCTAACCAGCCTGACACAGGTGAGCAGCCCTACGAGGTTGACGCTCTTGCCGACGTGTTCCTCACCAACCTGGACGCTACGGAGCAAGCGGGAACGCAGGTGCGAGCGGTCGAGCGTGCGCTTCAGCGACTCGATCTCACTTGCCTGAGTGAACGCGACCCCTAGCTGCCTCACTTCCCATTCGCGTCTCAAATAACGCTCGCGCGGTGTGGGGGAAGAGTTCGATAGAGTAACTTCTTCCGAGGGTGGCGCGGGCGATTGCGCGGCGGTGAACGAGAAGAGGTCTACCGGGTCTGTGCCCGCCGCACCGTTGGCCTGTGCTTTGTCGGCCCGCGCCCATTCCACCCATTCGGGGAGCGCCTCCACCAAGCCGTCGCGGAAGCGTGCCTTGCCTCCCAGGGTATCGCACGCGCCCGCCCTCACCAGCGTCTCCAGTTGGTCCGACGTCAGGCCCGCCTCCACCGCCGAGGCAACCAGGTCGGACATGCCCGTAAAGCCGCCCCTGGGCCTTGCCGCTACGAACTGGGCCGCCTCGTCCTTCGTCCAGCCCGGCAGCAACGCCAGGCCCCAGAGGATAGTCCATTCGGACCCGCCGCGCTCCAATGTGGGTGCCGGTTGGCTGTGGCTCGCGTCAGGTGGCTTGATGCCTACATGGAGGCGCTGCGCCGCGCCCACCAAGTGGGGCACCATCGCGGCTCCACGCTCTATGCAGGCCGACAGGTGCGCCGCCAGGAAAGCCGCCGGGTGCGCCGATTTGAAGAACGCCGCCCACATAGCCGTCCTGGCCCGGACCGCTATAGAGCACCGCGATTGCAGGTCGGGTGCCGAGGCCACCAGCGCCTGCCAGAGGGCTTCAGTGGCTTCGGCGTCCACTCCCTTGTCGGCGCAGCCTGTAACGAACGCCTCCTTCAACTGCACTGCGGGTTCGTCTGTGCCCCCCCTCAATAGGAGCGTGCGCAGGCGGTATGCATCCGTGGGGGAGAAGCCTGCAACCGACATTACGAGCGTCTCGAACTGGTCGCGGAAGAGGAGGGCACCCCCGGTGTCTGCTGTGCGCTCGGCCCACTGGTCCAGCTTGGGTGCCGCGGGGGGCTTGTGGGCGGCGACAGAACGCGCGGCGAGGGCGGCAAAGGCCTCCGGTGTTAGCTCGCCCTTCCAGCCCTTGACCGCGCCCGCCGATAGGTAGGGTATGCCCACCAACTCTCCCTTGGTCAGGGCGGCGGCTGCTTCGGCGCTCAGTTGCGGGTAGCCCGTCAGGTCCAACTCTTCAAGCGCAAGGCCGGGCACCGGGTACTGCGCGGCGTATGTCAATGTGCTCGCCAGCGCGGCCAGGGCGGACGATGGTCGCAGCGTGACCGCCGGGAGTCGCATCTCCGCCACGACCTCTTCCGTCACCGGCACAAAGGCAGAGGGCTGTCCCTCGCCACGACGCAATAAAGGCAACCAGTCTGGTAGCCTTCCCCCTGTAGGGGCGACCAGCAGCATATCGGGGTCCGGCTTGAAGGCGACGGGCGCTCCTCTCAGCGTCATAGCGAGGGCGGCGGGCGTCGGACTTCCGGTATTGCTGCCCGCCTGGTCCGCAGCAAGGACGTTCCAACCCTGCGACATGGCTTGCAGGGCCAGCGAACGTATATCCGCGCCGGTACCCAGCACTTCCGAGGCCGCCGACAGGGCGGTGAGCGGGTCTATATCAATCACGCACGCCGAGAGCGCGGTGCGCTCCTGCCCGTAGTCGCGGGCGAGGGCCATGAGCATCTCGTCGCGCTTGTTGGCGGGTACTTCTACGCCAGGCACGGGCAAGATGCGGCTGCGGCTGCCTTCCCCCACAGTGAGCCACGCCGGACGCGGATGGTCCACCGGGTTGACGGTCGAGGTACCGAACGCGAACGCCATCAGGGAGCCGTCTGCCGTACCCAGCGGCGCGCCAAGTGGCATCGCGGGCTGACCGTCGCCGTTGTGCGCTTTGCCACACACCGAGACAATTGCGGACCACGCTGGCAGCGCGTTTTGCTTCTCGTAAGCTGTTAGTTCGTCGTGCAGCCACTGCTGCACTGCTTCGGGCAGGCTGTCGGTCTCCAGCCGCCGCAGCAAGCGCTCCTCGGTGAGGCTTCGCAGGCGAGATCGCTCCGCTTGCATATCGACCTGGAACGTCTCGGTCGCGAACTCGTCCAGGTAGCCCACGCCCGCGCACATCTCAGCGAGCCTGGCCGCGTTCTCCAGGGCCTCCGGGCATGAGGAATACAGGCTGCCCACCTCATCAGGGGAGAGCAGGTGTTGCGCGCCGGGGCGGTTGGCATTTGCTTCTGTGCGAGCGTCTGTCGCCCAACCAGTACGTCGCCGCGCCACCTGTAGGGTCTGGTACGAGAGCCTGTCCTCTGCCCTGACGTAACGCGCGGCGGGCATGGCTATCACCCGTAGTCCCATCTGCGCGGCGGCGGCAATTAGCCTCTCCTGGGTCGCGTGATTGCCCTCTGCGCCAGGGGGTGCCAACCCTATGTAGGCTGCCTGACCGAACGAGTCCCTTACCTTCTCTCCCCAACTGTCCAAATCCCCTGCACCGGCGTTCTCGACCAGCAGCACCAAAGCCAGTCCCGCAGAGTGCTCCGCGACGGTCTCCCAGGCTAGTGGCTGTTCTTCCCTGGGCCAGCGGGCGTAAGCTTGGGAGGCGAGTTTTGCCAGGTTGTCCATACCCTGCCTGTCGCGGGCGAAGAAAGCCGCAGGCACGGTACCGGTCTCCCCCGCCACGCCGGTTGAGGGCAGCACTATGTCGGCTTCCATGCCGTACACCGGCCGGATTCCGGCTGCGCGGGCTGCTTTGCTGAAGGCCGGGAAGGCGGCGAGAGGGCCGCGGTCGGCCACGCCTAAGCTCTGGTAGCCCAATTCGGCGGCAGCGTGGCACCATTGTGAAGGAGATGCAGGCCCGCCGTCGCGGCTGAAGTGCGTGTGCAGGTAGAGATAAGTGAATCGGCTCATGTAAGGCCGATTATATACCCGCGCGGACCCTGGTGGATTGGGTGTGGAAAGGAGTTTAGGTCGCCTGCTGCTCCTCCGCGCTCTCCCTTCTGCAAGTGGGGACTGCGTGGCTACGTCTGTGCTATACTTTTGCCTCTATAACCGCATCTGTGGCGGGTTTTGGAGCTTTGAGCAGCCAGGTAGCGTGGAGGTGAGCCAGCATGGAAAAGTTCTATACGCACGCCATGTGGAAGGTGCGTCCAGGGGATGAAGCCCTGTTCGTGGAAGCGTGGAGGGGGCTTGCGGATGCCTTCTTGAGCCTGCCTGTGCCCGCTACCCGTGGCACTCTCATACAGAGCCTTGACGACCCCAGCCTCTTCTACTCGTTCGGCCCGTGGGATAGCGTAGAGGATATCCAGGCGATGCGGAGCAACCCCCAGGCCCAGGCGGCCATTCGCCGGGTGGTTGAATTGTGCGAGCAGGCGACACCCGCCAGCTATCGGGTGGTGGCTGAGATTGGGCCGGATATGAGGTGAGGCAGAAGGCTCAAAGTATTGGCTGTTCCAGGATTCACTCTCTTCATAGCTTGGTGACAAGGGAAGTTCTCCCAGTTGTCGTTGTCAGCTATGGTAGAATCTAGGGAGGCTAAGAACTGCAATATGCAAGTGAGGTATACGTCGTGCTTGATACTCAACAACTAACCGGACTGATAACGTGCGATCCTGAGATAGTCAGCGGAACGCCCGTTTTCGCCGGCACGCGTGTACCCATCAAGAACTTGTTCGACTATTTGGAGGGTGGGCACGATCTTGCGGAGTTCTTTGAGGACTTCCCGTCCGTTGGTGAAGAACAAGCAATATCTGTGTTGAAGCTTGCCCGCGATTGTTTGTTGGCGTTTGATCAGAAAGACAGACCTGAAGAGGGGTGAGGACATGTCGTCTGTTGAACTAAAGCTGGACCTTCCTGATAGCTTGGCTCGCGAAGCTATGGCTAATGGGTTGCTGACTCCAGAGGCAATCGAGTCGTTGCTACGTGCGGAAATCCGTCGCCGCCGAGTGGATAAGCTATTCGACGCGGCGGACCGCCTGGCGTCTTCAGACGCGCCACTTACGGACGCTGAGGTGGAAGCTGAGATTGCCGCCGCTCGTCAGGCGTACCGCTCATCTGATGAGAATCGTAGCTGATACGAACACTGTAGTTTCGGGTCTGCTTTGGATGGGCAATTCACGCCGAGTCCTGGAAATGGCTCGAAGAGGCACGATTTACTTGTTCACGAGTGCTCATCTACTTGCTGAACTCGAAGATGTTCTGAGCCGCGACAAGTTTGCCTATCGTCTCACCTCGGCTGGTGTGATGGTCCAAGATCTGGTTCTTGGCTATGCGGCTCTCGCTTCCATCATAGAGCCTGCTACTATTGAGCCGGTAATTCTGGCCGATCAGGATGACGATGCCGTGCTGGCCTGTGCTGTTGCTGCTCAAGCTGATGTCATAGTTTCAGGAGATAGTCATCTGCTAAATCTGAAACGGTATGGGGATATACGTGTTGTTACAGCAGCCCAGTTGCTCACAGAGATTCTATAGTGCATGATTGCTCTGGCGACTGAAAAACGTACTACGGGAGTAGCACTTGGACACTAAAGAAACGAAGAAAACGCAAATAGTCCCACAACGCCTCAAAGGCTTCCGCGACCTGCTGCCCCAGACTATGTTTGTGCGCCAGCACGTTATGGACACCCTGCGCCGCATCTTTGAGCTGCACGGCTTCGCCCCACTTGAGACCCCTTCTCTGGAGTACCTGGCTACACTCGAGGGCAAGTACGGCGAGGACGAAAAGCTGATCTACCGCTTCGAGGACCAGGGCGGGCGGCGCGTGGGCATGCGATATGACCTCACGGTGCCCCTGGCTCGCGTGGTCGCCATGCACCAGAACGAGCTGACCTTCCCCTGGAAGCGGTACCAGATGAGTCCCGTGTGGCGCGGCGACAACCCGCAGTTCGGCCGCTACCGCGAGTTCTACCAGTGTGACGTTGATATCGTAGGCTCGGCTTCCATGCTGGCCGATGCTGAGATACTGTCCATACTGGCGGAGGCGATGACCGGGCTGGGTTTCACAGGCTACCGGGTGCTCGTGAACAACCGCAAGCTGCTGAGCGGCATAGCTCGCAGCGCGGGGGTGGCCCCCGAACAGGCGGGCGTCATCTTCCGCGCGGTTGACAAGCTCGACAAAATAGGCCGCGACGGCGTGCGTGATGAAATGGTGCGCAACGGCATAGACGGACATACCGCCGGGCGCGCGCTCGACCTGTTCTTGAGCGGGCAGGGTGTAGCTTCGTTCGCGGAGAACGTGGCGCTACTAGGAGAACTGGCCGGACCCCTCAAGGACGACCCTGAGGCCACACAGGGCTTGCAGGAACTCCGGCAGGTGCTCGACGCCCTCTCAGGCATGAACGTCGAACACGACCGCTTCCGCATCGACACCACCCTGGCTCGCGGCCTCAGCTACTACACCGGGCCGGTGTACGAGGTGGTGGTGGACGAGCCAAAGATAGGCTCTCTCGGGGGCGGTGGGCGCTACGACGAACTGGTTGGTATGTTCGCAGGGCGCACTATACCGACTACCGGCGTGTCGTTCGGCATCGAGCGCATGGTGGACGTAATCACGTCGTTAGACCTGTATACGCCCGGCTCCACGCCCAGCAAGGCCCTCATCACCATCTTCGACGCGTCCGGTGAAAGCACCCAGGCCTCCTTAGGGCTGGCTTCCGAGTTGCGTGCGGCGGGCATACCCTGCGAGGTATACCTGAACCCCGGCGACAAGCTGGGCAAGCAGTTCGCTTACGCCGACAAGTCGGGCATACCGTTTGCTCTAGTGATGGGGCCGGACGAACTGCGCGATGCCAACGTCACGGTGAAGGACCTCAAATCGCCGCCGCCCAACCAGCAGACGGTGAAGCGTTCTGACCTGGCGAGCGTTCTACAGAGCGGCCTTCAAGCCTAGCTTCTAAACTTCTCAACAAGCAAATTTCGACTAAGCCTGGAAAATAGGAAGAATATTAGATATATGTCTATAAGAACGAATGAAGGGCGCGAGCGTGGTGCCGTATATGATCCCGACGAACAGCCGGTAGAAGAGCAACGACTGGCCGGTGCCGCGCCCGACGCGGCGGCTGAAGTGCCGGAGGTCACCGATACCTTCGCACCCGGCGGTATGTCCGTGGAGACAGCCGCGCAGACCGAGCAGGTGGTGGCCGGAGTCACCGGGGCCGCGCACGAAGACGAGCCGGAGCTTACTCAGCAGGAGCGCAAGGAGGTTGGCCGCAACGTCTTCCGTCTCGCCTGGCCTGCGATAGCCGAGAACGCCCTGCAAACCCTGCTCGGCATCGTGGACACCGCAGTGGTGGCGCGACTCGGCACGGCGGCGCTCTCCGGCGTGGGCGCTTCGCAGCAGCTTATCTGGGTGCTCACCACGGCCCTCATTGCCATCAGCATGGGCACGACGGTGCTCATCGCCCGCTTCACGGGTGCCAGGCAGGGCGAGCAGGCCAACGCGGTGCTCAAGCAGTCCATCGTGCTGTCGCTGGTCATGGGCCTGCTGCTCTTTCCCATCACCTTCATCTCGCACCCGCTGCTCGCCATGCTGGGCCTTACGCCCGAAGCCGCCAACGACGGCGCGGTGTACCTGGGCATTACGATGGCCTTCTCGGTGCTGATCGTGTTCATGTTCGTGGCGGGTGCGGCGCTGAGAGGCGCGGGCGACACCCGCACGCCCATGTACGTGACGGCCTTCATCAACGTGATCAACGCGATACTGGCGGTCGAGATGGTGTTCGGCGGCGAGAAGGCGAGCGGCATACTTAGTGGCTGGCTGAACGGCATAGGCATCCCGGTACAGGTGCCTGGGCTGTCGTTCATACCGGAGATGGGGGTGGCGGGTTCGGCTTGGGCCACCGTGATCGCGCGCGGCATCGGCGCGCTCATCCTGCTGGGGCTGCTGATGCGGCCAAAGCGCTTCCTCACCATCTGGCGCGGCGGTAGCTGGCTGCCCAACTTCGACCTGATTAGACGCATGATGCGCATAGGCATACCGTCGGCATTGGAGCAGATGCTGATGTCGCTGGGCATCTTGGTCTACAGCTTCATCGTGATAGGCATGGGCGAGCTTATTTTCGCCACCTCCCGGCTGGCCCTGAACGCGGTGTTCCTGTCGCAGATGCCGGGCTTTGGCTTCTCGATGGCGGCCACCACCCTGGTGGGGCAGAGCCTGGGAGCCAAGCGGCCCCGGCGGGCGGTGCTCGGCTCGCAACTGGCGACCCGCTCCGCCTTGCTCTGGATGACGCTGATGGGCGTGGTGTTCTTCTTCTTCGGGGAGCCAATCCTGCGCATCTTCACCGACGACCAACGACTCATAACCCTGGGTGTGGACGCGCTCAAGGTGATAGCCTTCAGCCAGCCCTTCCTGGCCTATGCCTTCGTGGTCGCGGGGTCTTTGCGGGGCGCGGGCGACGTGAAGTACCCGATGTGGGTAACCACGTTATCTGTGTGGGTGGTGCGCCTACCCACCGGCGCGTTCCTGGGCCTGCCGGTGGTGTGCATACCCTTCACTAACGTCTGCATGCCCGGCCTCGGCCTGGGCCTCCAGGGTATCTACGCCGCACTCATAATAGAGGCAGGCTTGCGGGCGGTGCTCTTCGTCAGACGCTTTAACGAGGGCAAGTGGAAGACGATGAAGGTGTGACGGATTCGGATTAGCTAAACGCCAAGACGCGGAGACGCAGAGGACGCGCCAAGGTTAAGATTGTTAGAAGCTATCTCAAAAAATGACAGAATGGAACATTGGCACAAAGCCCCTACTTGTCATTTCGAACGCAGTGAGAAATCTCGTCCCTGAGCACTACGTTTCCTCTTTCTTACGGTGCAAAGTGACTGAAGGAAAGGTGTTACAGTATCCTGAGGGACGAGATTTCTCACTGCGTTCGAAATGACAAGTAGGGGCTTTGGTTTGGATGTCTGACAATGTTGTTTGTGAGATGGCTTCTATTCAAGCAAGATGAGCATGATACGACATATGTACCATGCTCATCTTTTTTACTCCCTAAGCCCTTATCTACTTGGCGCGTCCTTTGCGTCTCCGCGTGATGCGTTTAGCTTCCCCGCGCCTGAATCTCCTTCACCACGCGGGCCGGGTTGCCCGCGACGATAGAGTTAGCGGGCACGTCCTTTGTGACCACCGCGCGGAAGGCCACTATGGAGTTCTCGCCAATCGTTACGCCCTTGAGGATGGCGGTCTGGCCGGCAACCCACACGTTCTCCTTCAGTTCTATAGGCGCGACGGCGAATGGCGCGTCAGGGTCGTGACGCAGCACCGGGTCGGTGTTGTGGAAGTCGGTATCGACCATGATGACCGAGGCGACCATGCAGCGCGGCCCCACCGTGATGCTACTGTGAGACATGGCCGCCATGCCGCTGATGCGCGCCCCATCCCCAACCGTGATGCGGGTCTCCGGCTGGTAGGTGATAAAGACGTTCTTCTCGGCGTGGCACCAGGCGTTGATGTTGTCTCCAAAGATCACCTTGCCCGGCCCCTTGACTACCAGCTTGCCGTTGGTGATGAAGTTCTTGCCGAACTGCACCCGCTTGCCGTACTTGAGCTTGTACCAGGCTAGAAAGACCCTGCTGATGGTGCCCGCGACGAGGGGCTTCAGCCTCTTCTTCAAGCTGCTCTGTCGCTTTGTGATTGTCTGTGCTGCTTGTTTGCTCATTGCTTGCTCTCCCCTGCCAGCGAGGCGGGGGTACTATAACATTTCGTGCGCTTCGTGTCGCCGCTCCTTGCGCCGCCCCGCTTTCTCCTTCTGCCGCCCTGCGCGCCGCACCTTGACCTGCTCGTACACGGCCTCTATATGGTCAATGGCGGCGTCCCAGGACAGGTTAGTTATGGCCTGTTGGCGTAGCTGGTTGCCCACTTCTTGGTAGGTGGCGGGGTTGTCCAGCACCTCGCACAGCTTGGCGGCGAGGTCGCGGGAGTTGCCGCGCTCGGCGTACACCCCCAGCGGCCCCAGGTACTCGCGGCTGACGGGCGTGTCGAAGGCCACCACGGGCAGGCCCATCGCCATGTAGTTGCCTATCTTGCCCGCGCCCTCCGTGGTCGAGAGCTTGGGGGATACGGCCACGTCGCCCAACGACAGGTAGCGAGGGGCGTCGGTGTAGGGCACGCGGCCTGGGAAGCTGATGTGGTGGTTCAGGCCCAACCGCTCGGCCTGGCTGCTGTAGGTCTCCACGCCGGGGAAGCCCATCACCAGGAAATGTATGTCGTGCCTGCCCCACTCATTCTTGATGATGGCGGCGGCTTCCAGCAGGTTGTCGGTGCCCTGGTAGTGCGCCAGCAGCCCCAGGTAGACCACCACCTTGCGCTCGGTGGGGATGCCCATCGAGTGCTTGAGAGCCAGCGTGGCGCTGCGCTCCATCTGGTTGGAGGGCGGGGAGAAGGTCTGAGTGTTCACCGCGTCGGGCAGCGTGGAAATGCGTTCGGAGTAGTCGCCAATGCGCTCGCGGAGGCCTTGCTCGGCGTTGTAGGACGAGGTGATAATCGCATCAGCGGCCCTGTCGATGCGCCTCTCCAGGAAGCGAATGGCGGGCACGAAGGGCGACTTCTCGCGCACGAAATTGTGGTCCAGCATCTCGGCCAGGAGGCTGCCCTGGTAATCGAAGACGAGGGGCACGTTGCGCAGTTGCCGCACGGTCCAGCCCAGGAGCGCGCCTTCATGGATGTGGGAGTGCACGATGTCTGGTTTGAAGCTGCGGGCGGTGCGCTGCACGGTGGCGGCGAGGGCCACGTCGAAGTAGAGCTTGTGCCGCGATGAGCCGACCATCACGCCGCGCTTCCAGGGCACGTCAACCGAGCGGCGGATATCGACTCCGGGCACATCGCTTCCCGTGTGGTAGGTGCAGACGACCACGGAGTGCCCCCGCGCCTGGAGGTGCCAAATCTCCTCCAGGATACGGACGTGCGCCCCGTAATCAGAGAAGAACGAGGTAGGAGCTATTGTAAGTATGCGGTAAGGCAATAAAATCTCGCGCGTGCGTGTTTAGTGCTCTAGCTGCCATTATAGGGGTCGGTTGTTGGGGGTGTCAAACTGTGGAAGCTTGCTACTCCAGCCCAGGAGCCTCGCAATAGGATATGGCCTTGAAGACATGCGGTCTATTTTCTTTCAGGGACGCGGAGCAATAGCCTGAATCGCCTGTAAGCGTTAGAAGCAGCATCGATTCGCTCCCTGTAGGTAAAATTACTGGCAAGCTCCCTCTCAAGCAGGACCTCGAAGCGGTCTTTCATGT
>JALZHI010000196.1 GCA_030913985.1 Chloroflexota bacterium
CCCTGGTGCTAATCTCCAACAAGGGCAGGCACGGGGGCCTGCCCCTACAACGTCCCTCTTCGGATTTTTGAAAGCAGTTCTAAGTATCCTTCACCATACGCCGTACTTATGTTACAGCGGAGGAACTTTCATGGCGGTAGCAGGACCACCACCGCAAGACAGCGACATAATGACTGTCGAGGAACCAACTCCATCTGCAACTGTAGGCAATAGGCCAGGTCTTCGCCTGGGGAGACTCTCCGGCAACCCCGACTTCATGCGAATGTGGGCGGGCGAGACGATCTCTATGTTCGGCTCGCAGGTCACGTACATCGCGATACCGCTCACAGCCGCCCTGGTGCTGCACGCCGAGCCGGGGGAGATGGGGGTCTTGCACGCGGCGGGGTTCGCCCCATTCCTGCTCCTCACCCTGTTCGCGGGAGTGTGGGTGGACCGCAAGCGGCGCAGGCCCATTTTGATATTCACCAACGCGGGCCGGGCCGTGCTGCTGGCGCTCGTACCGCTCTCGGCCTTGTTCGGCTGGCTGAGTATGCCGCAGCTATACGTTATCTCCCTGCTGGTAGGCTCGCTCACCGTCTTCTTCGAGCTTGCCTATCAATCTTACTTGCCCACGCTGGTCAGCAAGGAAGAACTGGTGGAGGGCAATAGCAAGCTCCAGATGAGCGCCTCTATGTCCAGCATTGGCGGGCCTGGCATAGCGGGGCTGTTGTTGGAGGTGCTTTCAGCCCCGTTCGCGCTGCTGGCCGACGCGGTATCCTTCCTGGTCTCAGCGGTCATGATGCTGCGCATCCGCACGCCGGAACCGCAGCCGCAACGGCCGCATGCGAAAGGTAACTTCAGGCGCGAGATCGGTGAAGGCATATCCATCGTCTTCAAGAACGCCTATCTCAGAGTGTTCGCCCTGGAGGCAGCTTCCTATAATTTCTTCTGGAACCTGATAGAGGCAGTATATATACTATATGCTGTGCGCGAGCTTGGGGCTTCGCCGCTGGTGATCGGCCTGGTCTTTTCGCTGGGTAGCATCGGGTCGCTGCTGGGCGCGCTCGTAGCCGCCAGGTGGGCGGACCGCTTCGGCGTGGGCAGGGCGATCACCGTCTCGATGGCAATCTCCTGCGTCAGCACGCTGCTGATACCGCTGGCGGGAGACGGCGTGCTCGGGCCGTGGCTGGTAGGGGCGGCCTTCTTCATAGGAGGGCTGGGTGTCACCGCTTCCGTGGTGCACGTAGTCAGCCTGCGGCAGACGGTCACGCCGGGCCACCTGCTAGGGCGCATGAACGGCAGCTACCGGTTCATCACCTGGGGCGTGATTCCCATTGGGGCGCTGCTCGGCGGCTTCCTCGGTGAGGTGATCGGCCTGCGGGCGGCGCTGGTGGTGGGCGCGGCCGGGATGTCCCTGTCCTGGCTATGGGTGCTCTTCTCCCCGGTGCCCAGTCTCCGCAAGCTGTCCGATCTCGAACCGCCTACGCAGGAGCAGCCCAGGCATGAGGAAGATTCGAGCCTGGTAGAAATAGCGGCTTAGTTTGGGACGATGGACGATAGACGATAGACGATGGTAGGAGACGCAAAGACGCAAAGAGCGCAAAGGACGCGCAAAGATTAGGATGGTTTGAAATTGACTAGAACTCATCTCAAAACTGACAGTAAAGCGACAGATGAAATATCAGCACATGGCCCCCCCTGTCATTTCGAACGCAGTGAGAAATCTCGTCCCTTAGCACCGAAATAGCACCTTTCCTTCAGCCACAGGGTACCGTAAGAAAGAGGAGCCTCCGCGGCTAAGGACGAGATTTCTCACTGCGTTCGAAATGACAAGGTGCCACCTTGACGGAAATGTTCGACAGTGTTGGTTTTGAGATAGCTTCTAACCACTAGCCACTAACCACTAACCACTCGTCGGAGAAAGCATGAGCGACCAAGTCACATTCACGCGCCGGGGGCTGGTCCAGGGTGCGGTAAAGATGCTGCCTATCGCGCTGATAGACGTGCCGTTCGCGATTGTCATGGGGGTGCTGGCGCGGCAGGCGGGCATGTCGATGCTGGAAATCGTGTTGATGAGCGTGCTGGTGTTTGCGGGGGCTTCGCAACTGATAGCGGTGGGGCTGTGGGCCACGCCGGTGCCGGTGTTTACGCTCGTGCTCACTACGCTGATAGTCAATCTTCGCCACCTGATGATGGGCGCGGCCCTGCGGCCCTGGTTCTCCAGGCTCGGTCCGCTCAAGACCTATACCTCGGCCCACTTTATCACCGATGAAAGCTGGGCGCTAGCCATTCGCGAGTTCAAGAACGGCGGGCGCGACGCGGCCTTCCTCATGGGAAGCGGGCTTACCCTGTTCGTGCTGTGGGTGAGCGGCACGGCTGCGGGGCATCTCCTGGGCGCGGGTATTAGCTCGCAGGACCTGGTCGCGTGGGGCCTGGATTTTGTGGTGACGGCGGTGTTCGTGGCGCTGGCGGTGTCGCTGTGGCGGGGCAAGTCGGACCTCGTGCCGTGGGCCGTGGCGGCGGTGGTGTCGTTCGGGGCGTACCTGCTGCTGCCGGGCACGCGCTGGTACATACTGCTGGGCGGGCTGGCGGGGAGCATAGTCGGGGCGTTCCGCGATGGAGATTGATCCCGTTTCGCTGTTTACCATCGTGGCGATGGGCCTGGTTACCTACGCCACCCGGGCCGGTGGGCTGTGGCTGATGGGCAGGGTCACTCCCTCGCGCCGCCTAGAAGCGTGGCTGCACAACATCCCCGGCGCGGTGCTGGTCTCGATTGTCACGCCCCTCGCCCTGAGCAACGGTCCCGCCGACGCGCTGGCCGCCGGGATTACCGGCATAGTGACCGCCCGCACCCACAATCTGCTGCTGGCGATTGGGGTTGGTGTGGGTGCGGCCTGGGTGCTACGGCAGTTTATTTAGAGCGCGCCATTCGTGCTCCAGGATGCCGTATATCACCGAGTTGGCCCAACCATCCGCCAGCAAGGTGGTTTCGCGCAGTTCGCCCTCGCGCGTCATGCCCAGCTTTTCGAGCACGCGCCACGCACCCGTGTTAGCCGACATGGTAGAGGCCGCGATGCGGTGCAGGCCAAGCTGCTCGAAGCCGAATGACAGCATGGCGCGTGTGGCCTCGGTGGCGTAGCCCAGGTTCCAATGTTCGGGCGAAAGCTCGCAACCCATGTCGCCCTCGGTGGCACCGGCACTCGACTTGCGCACGCCCACGTTGCCAATCAGAGTACCGTCGCCCCGCAACGTAATTGCCAGTTGGAACTTCGTGCGGGGCTGCTCCTGCTGGTTGTCGAGGAACATGCGCAACAGTCTGCGGGCTAACTCGGCCCGCTGGTCGGCAGTCATCTGCTCGTAGTAACGCTGGTAGCGCGGGTCGGACTGGTAGGCTAGCATCGCCTCAAAGTCGCTCTCCTCGAACTCTCTGAGGGTGAGGTGCTCGGTGACAATTTGCATGAAGTCCCTTCCGGCTGGGCTGCCGTTACGTAAGCCTGGGGATCGGCTCTGCAAAGATAAGTTGAAATCTGCACCCAAGGGTGGACACTGTCATTTCGAACGGAGTGAGAAATCTCGTCCTTTAGAACAATGTTCCTTCTTACTTACGATACTACAGCACTGCATGGCTAAAAGGAAAGTGGGGATTTGGCAGGTGAAGGGCGAGATTTCTCACTCCGTTCGAAATGACAGTGTCCAACTCGGTTGCCGTTATCCCGCTCTCATATTCATAGGCTCAAGTGTTGGGGGCACGCAGACTGCTCTGTCAATATAGTTCCTCAGACCTATTGGGAGGGGCTGTGGCGATAGGTTATAATTAAACGGTTGAACCGTAAACTAATTCAGGGCGTATTTAGAGTGGTACAGGCTAAAGGATTGGCGGAATGGTGTCAGTGACTTCAGCGTTGAAGGTAGAGGTTGCGGATAGCTTCGAGTTGGCTCCCAGCCAGGCTGAATGGGATGCCCTGCTGCGCGAGGCCGCTTCCAGCGTGGTGTTTCTCACGAAGGAGTGGCAGCAGACTTGGTGGGACAGCTTTGCCTCGGAGCGCTGTTGCCAGCTCAAGATAATTTCGGTCCGGACAGACGGAGGAGCGCTTGTGGGCATCGCTCCTCTTTTTGTTGAGCAGACACCCCTCCCGCCTGTGCAAGCCTACGCGCGCGGGGTACCCAGGCCCGAACATGGTGAGGGGGAGCCGCTGCGGTTGCTGCGCTTCGTGGGCGGTGTAGAAGTGGCCGATTATCTTGACATAATTGCACCCGCAGGCATGACGCGGGAAGTATGGGCCTCGCTGCTCGACCACCTGTTGCAAGACCGTGATTGGGATGTGATAGACCTTCACTCGCTGCCGGAGTTCTCCCCATCGAGGGAGGCGCTGGTGGAGTTGGCGGCAGAGAAGCGCCTGTCGGTAGAGGTGGTGCCGGAGGACGTTTGCCCCGTACTGGAACTGCCGGGCGACTGGGAGACTTACCTGATGAGCCTGCGCAAGAAGGACCGGCACGAGTTGCGGCGCAAGGTGCGCAAGCTTGAGGGCCGCGACGACGTTCGCTGGTACCTGGTGAAGACCGGCGACCCTTCCGAGTTGGAGAAGGGTATGCGGGCCTTTATCGCGCTCCACCGCTCCAGCGGCCTGGACAAGGCGCAGTTCATGGACGACAGCCGGGCCGAGGCGTTCATGGAGATGGCTGCGCGCATGTCCGGCAGCGGCTGGCTGGACCTGGCGATACTGACCGTACATGACGAGCCTGCCGCCGCGTACCTGTCGTTCAACTACAACGGCCGCCTCTACCTCTACAACTCCGGCTACGATCCCAAATATGCCGCCTACAGTGCGGGTGTGGCCCTGCTCGCCTACCGCATCCACAAGGCCATCCTGCAAGGCATACCGACCTTCGACTTCCTGCGCGGCGACGAAGACTACAAGTATGACTTCGGGGCCAAAGACACCTTTGTGTATCGGGCGGTGCTTAGAGTGACGAGTGATGCGTTGTGAGTGATGCGTAATAAATTGCGGCTGTGTTGGTGTAGGACAGCAGAACCACACTCCCCCTTGTCATCCTGAGCGTAGCGAAGGATCAGGTGGATAGGCGAGAGTCCTCAACGTCGTGGATGATGAAGGCAGTGGGAATGGTGGTGCTGCAAAAGGAAGAGTCAAACACGGGCTACTGATCCTTCGCTACGCTCAGGATGACAAGGGGGAGTGTGGTCGCCGCAATTGCTACGGAAACTGCCGTGCGTGGCACTTAAGTCGTTCCCGTGCGCAGCATCTAGGGAGTTAGTGTGGCTTGTAACCTGCTAATGGTGCATTCCGTAGGTTAGTACGGCCACACAGTCAAGGAATAGGGTCAGTGCAGGGCTTTCACCCTCTTGTTGGCAAACGTATACAAACTTAGTAGGAAAAATTAGATAAATGTGCAATATAGCAATGATCAGCATGCATACCTGCCCCCAGGCCTGCCCCGACAACCTCCTGGGCGGGCGCGAGACGGGCGGCATGAACGTCTACATACGCGAGCTTAGCCTGGAGCTTAGCAGGCGCGGCAAGAAGGTGGACGTGTTCACCCGCTACCAAGACCCGAACACCGAGCCTATCCACGAGCTTGGCGACGGCGCGCGGGTGATACACCTGGAGGCCGGGCCTAAAGCTCCTTACGATAAGAACCTGCTGCCGAACCACATTGACGAGTTCGTGGCGCAGATAGAGCGGTTCGCATTGAAGGAGGGCATTCGCTACGACCTGGTGCACGGCCACTACTGGGTGTCGGGGCTGGTGGCGTACGAGTTGCAGCGCAAGTGGGGTCTGCCGATGGTGCAGATGTTCCACACGCTCGGCGCGATGAAGAACCTGGTCGCCAAGTCGGGGGCAGACCGGGAGGTGGAAGAGCGGATGCAGATAGAGCGGCAGGTGATGGACTGGGCCGACCGCATCATCGCCGCCACTCCCCTCGACAAGAACCAGATGCTCTACTGCTACGGAGCCTATGATGACAAGATAAGTGTCATCCCGGCGGGCGTGGACACCGACCACTTCTATCCCAGGGACAAGGCCGAGGTGCGCCGCCGGTTGGGCTTGCCGTTGGACACGCCTATCCTGCTGTTCGTGGGCCGCATCGAGCGGTTGAAGGGCATAGACACGCTGCTGGAGTCGGCGGCGGTGGTGAGCCGCACCTGCGCCGGGCGCGACCTCAAGGTGCTCATCGTGGGTGGTGGCGGGCAGACGCCGGCGGAGAATGCCGAGATACGCCGCATCTGGCAGTTGCACCAGGACCTGAACCTGGAGGACCAGGTGGAGTTCGTAGGCTCCAAGCCCCAGGAGATGCTGCCCCTGTACTACTCGGCGGCGGATGTCACGGTGATGCCTTCGCACTACGAGTCGTTCGGGATGGTGGCTGTTGAGTCGATGGCCTCCGGCACCCCGGTAATCGCCTCGAACGTGGGCGGGCTGTCGTACACGGTGAAGGACGGCGTGACGGGCTACCTGGTGCCGGAAGAGAATCACTTTGTTCTGGCCGAGCAGGTGCACCACCTCCTCAAGAACCCCGAAGTGCGCGAGCAGTTGGGCCGCCAGGCAGCCGAACACGCGCTACAATTCTCCTGGTCGAACATCGCCTCGCAGATAGTAGACGTGTACGACACCGAAATCTCGGCCAGGTGCGGCGTTGCCTGCCAGTGCTAGAGGGGTAAAGACGGAACCGCCAAGACGCCAAGGACGCCAAGAGCACGCCAAGGTTAAGTAGGTGTTCTAAGTAAAAAGGACCAGAGTACAATACACGTACTC
>JALZHI010000027.1 GCA_030913985.1 Chloroflexota bacterium
TTCTAGGCGTACTCGGAACTCGGAACTCGGAACTCGGAACTCAAAAAGGAGGTCCTAGTGCAAGAATTGGGCAAGCGAATTGGCATGCTTCGGCTCCTGCTTGCGGACATCCAGGCGAAGCAGGAGCAGTTGAAAGAAATCGAAGGGCAGTATAGGGCGCAGTTAGCCAAGATAGTAGATTTCGTCGTCTACAGGGATGGTGACGTGGCAAACGCGCTCTCCCTCATGTCCGAAGTGCAGGGCAAACTGGACGAGGTCGTACAGACCAAGGGCCACCTGGGGCAGATTGCCGACAAAGCCAACCTGGAGCTTGAGGTGCTTGTGCTCACCAAGCGTGTGTCGGAGGCCCGCTCCCAACTGGCGGAACTGGAGACGCGCCAGAAGGAGCTATCGGTGCGGCTGGCCTTCATGTCGGAGGGTGCGGCGGAGGCTGGCGACGTGCACGACCTCCAGCCCAGGCAGCGCGACCACATCCGCACTATCAATGACGAGGTAACAGAGGTGTCCTCCGAGATAGAGCGGTTGAACCAGCTAATCACCGAGGCCAGCGAGCGGGCGGCTCTGACCATACAGGTGTCGGCCAGGAAGGTACCGGACGTGGCTAGAAAAAGAGATACTGAGTGAATCCGCTCGGCAAGCGCATAGTGGTCCTGGGCATGTTCTGGGTGTTCCTGGTGATGATCGTCACGCAGGTCTATGATAACGTCACCGGGCGCGGCATGCCCGCCACCCGTGCCGCCGCACCCACTCCCACCGCCTCCGCGCAAGTCGATGCCGTAATCCAGCAGATGGCCGACCTGCAAGCCTGTGTCGCCAACAACCCTGAGAACCTGGATTGCATGCTGGAACTCGCTACCCTGTACTACGACCTGGAGCAATACCCCCAGGCGCAGACCGCCTTCGAGGCTGCCATCAAGCTCGACCCGCACAACGTGGGCGCGCTCGTCAAGCTGGCCGGTTCCTACATACGCCAGAACAAGTTCCCCGAAGCCGTGACTACGTTAGAGCAGGCGCTTGACCTTCAACCGGACAGCCCCGAGCTGCACCTCTTGCTCGGCCTGTCCCTGAGCAGGCTCGACCCGCCGCAGACCGACCGGGCGGTGGCCGAATGGCGGCAAGTTATCTCGCTCGACCCGAACTCGGCCCTCGCGGACCAGGCCCGGCTGTACATCGAGGAGACGGGCCAGCAACCTTGATGATACGGGAGAACCCGGCAGCACGGTTGCGCGGCGTTTGCTTTCCAAAGCGCCTCCTTTGCGGTACAATGAAAATGACTCTAACGTGGCAGAAAGTGCCGGAATCGCGCACGATTCTATGGGACATTTGCGGATTTACGAGGAGGTAAACTGCGTTGGCAACCGTTGCTACACCCCCACCCCAGGCCCAACCGGCGACAGGCCCGGCTGCCAGGCCTAACTGGGTCCAGCGCAACCACTTCATTCTCAGGCGCCTTCACTCCTTGACCGGCATAGTGCCCATCGGCGGCTTCCTGCTCTTCCATTTCTACGAGAACGCAGCGATCTTCTACGGGGGCGAGGCTTACGACGAAATGTCGCATGACGCCCGCAGCATCCGCTTCATCGAAGTGATAGAGGTGTTGGTCGTCTTCCTGCCGCTCCTGTACCATGCTATCTACGGGCTGTTCATCGCGGGTTACGCGCGCAACAACACGATGACCTACAACTACTCGCGCAACAACCTGTTTATGTGGCAGCGGGCTACCGGCATTATCATCTTGCTGTTCTTGATGTACCACATCTGGCACTTCCGGCTCACGCAGTTCTGGTTCGGGGAAGCCAACACCGCCAGCGTCATGACCACGCTGGCGTATGTGCCGACGTTAGTCTTCTACATAGTGGGCGTGGTGGCCTCGGCCTTCCACCTGGGCAACGGCATCTGGACGTTCCTGATAACCTGGGGCATCACGATAGGACAGCGCGCCCAGCGCATCTCCCAGATAGTCACCACGAGCCTTTCGATAGTCATAAGCCTATTAGGCATAGCAATAGCCCTCGCCTTCGTCCAAATGGCCGGAGGACCACACTTTTGATTTGGGAATTGGGATTTCGGATTGCGGATTTGCTATGAGTTCAACTAAATCCGAAATCCGAAATCCCAATTCCCAAATGGAGGAACCATGGGTCCTAGAGTAATCGTCGTCGGGGGTGGTTTGGCCGGGCTGTCGGCTACCATCAAGATAGCCGAGTTGGGCGGCACGGTGGACCTGTTCTCGATTGTGCCGGTGCGCCGCTCGCACTCGGTCTGCGCGCAGGGTGGCATCAACGCCGCCGTAAACACCAAGGGCGAAGGCGACTCCCCGGAGATCCACTTCGACGACACGGTGTACGGCGGCGACTTCCTTGCGAACCAGTCCATCGTGAAGGACATGTGCGAGCGGGGGCCGGGCATCGTCTTCCTGCTGGACCGCATGGGCGTCATGTTCAACCGCACGCCTGAGGGCAATCTCGACTTCCGGCGCTTCGGCGGCACCCTGCACCACCGTACGGCCTATGCGGGCGCGACCACGGGCCAGCAACTCCTCTACGCGCTCGACGAGCAGGCGCGGCGACAGGAGGTCGAGGGCCGAGTCATCAAGTACGAGAACTGGGAGTTCCTGTCGGCGGTCCTTGACGACGAGGGTACTTGCCGGGGCATCGTCGCGCAGAACCTGCACTCGATGGAGATACGCGCCTTCAAGGCAGACGCCGTGATACTGGCTACGGGCGGGCCGGGCCTTATATTCGGCAAGTCCACCAACTCGATGATAAATACGGGCAGCGCGGCGGCGGCTGTCTACCAGCAAGGGGCCTGGTACGCGAACGGCGAGTTCATCCAGGTGCACCCCACCGCCATTCCTGGCGAGGACAAGCTGCGGCTCATGTCGGAGTCGATCCGGGGCGAGGGCGGGCGCGTGTGGACGTACAAGGACGGCAAGCCCTGGTACTTCCTCGAAGAGATGTACCCGGCCTATGGCAACCTCGTGCCCCGCGACATCGCCACCCGCGCCATATTCGACGTGTGCGTGCGGCAGAAGCTCGGCGTGGACGGCCAGAACCAGGTCTACCTCGACATATCGCACCTCGACCCGCACATGCTCGAGGTCAAGCTCGGCGGCGTGATTGACATCTACCGCAAGTTCGTAGGCGACGACCCTACCAAGGTGCCCATGCGCATCTTCCCCGGTGTGCACTACTCGATGGGCGGCCTGTGGACGGACCAGCACACCGAAATGACCAACATCCCTGGCCTGTTCGCTTCGGGCGAGGTGGACTACCAGTACCACGGGGCCAACCGCCTGGGGGCCAACTCGCTGCTGTCGTGCATACACGGCGGGCTGTACCGCGCCGGGCCTTCGGCGTACAAGTTCGCCAAGGGCACCGGCAAGTCCTCTGATGGAGTGGGTGAAGGGCCGTTCCAGCGCGAGGTGGCGCGCCAGCAGGACATCTACAACCAGCTTGTGAGCGCGTCCGGCAAAGAGAACCCTTTCTCGCTGTGGCTGGAGATGGGTTCGATGATGACCGACAACGTCACGGTGGTACGCTACAACAACGAGTTGCAGGAGACCGACACCCGGCTCCAGGAGCTAATGGAGCGTTACCGCAACATCGGCATCCCCGACCGCTCAGGCTGGAGCAACCAATCGTTGCTGTTCGCCCGCCAGCTCTGGAACATGCTGGTGCTCTCCCGAGTCATCACGCTGGGCGCACTAAAGCGGGACGAGAGCCGGGGCGCGCACTACAAGCCCGACTTCCCCGACCGCAACGACGAGCGGTTCCTCAAGACCACGGTAGCGCGCTTCATGGGGCCGACCGCCGCCCCCGAACTCACCTACGAGGACGTGGACATCCAGTACATCAAGCCGAGGCCCCGCCGCTACGACGTATCGAAGGGCGAAGGCGTGGCGGCTGCCGCGGCCCCCAAATCGCCCGAAGCCGCCTCGGCGGTAGCAGCGGCCACGCCAGGAGCCAACGGCCACACCGGAGATGGCGCGAAAGCGGCAGGCGCGGCGGTAGCGCAGGTGGAGAAGAGGAATTGAAGAGTAACTCGTAACGCGTAACGCGTAACATTTCGACCGCAATCGTTGCTGATGACCGTTACGACTTACGTGTTACGTGTTACGTGTTACCTCATCGAAACTAGCAACGGAGACTGAAATGCCAGAAGAGAGGTCAGGCGGTGAGAGGACGGTCCGGCTGCGTATCCTGCGGCAGGACAAGCCGAGCGACCAGCCCGATGCCAACCGCCGGTGGGAGGAGTTCGACATCCCGTGGCGGCCCAGCATGAACATCATTGGGTGCCTCATGGCGATCCAGCGCAACCCCGTGACCGCCGACGGCAAGCCGACGGACGCGGTGGTGTGGGAGAATAGCTGCCTGGAAGAGGTTTGTGGCGCCTGTACCATGCTCATAAACGGCAAGGTACGGCAGTCGTGCTCGGCGCTGGTGGACAAGCTGGCGCAGCCGATCACGTTGGAGCCGCTGACTTCGTTCCCGGTGGTGCGCGACCTGATTGTGGACCGCACGCGCCTGTTCGAGGCGTTCAAGCGGGTGCAGGCCTGGGTGCCCATTGACGGCACTTACGACCTCGGCCCCGGCCCCAGGATGAACGAGGAAGTGCGGCAGAAGTCGTACGTGCTGTCCACCTGCATCGCGTGCGCCTCGTGCATGGAGGCGTGTCCCAACTTCAACGAGCAGTCGCCCTTCATCGGCCCTGCGGCCATCAACCAGGCCCGGCTGCACAACAGCCACCCCACGGGCGGCATGCACTCGACGGCTCGTCTGGAGGCGCTGCTTGGCGAGGGCGGCATCGCCTACTGCGGCAACGACCAGAACTGCGTGCGGGTCTGCCCCAAAGGTATCCCGCTGACCGAGTCGATTGCCGAGATGAACCGGCAGGTGAACCTTTACGCCATCAAGTCGCTCTTCACCAGGTAGCGGCTCCTGGGCACACGAAGGGGGTGCGGCGGGCCGCACCCCCTTTTTGCTACTGGTTCTCCGGTTTGTTGTACCTGTCCCAAAGCTCCAGCATCTTGGCCTCAAGCTGCTCGTTAGTGACAGTGGGATAAGGCTCACCGGGGTTGCGGTCCCCCCACAATAACCAGGCGTGTGGGCCGCGCTCCTGGAACTCATACTGGCGCACTCCCTGCCCATCTGGGATTTCGAAGCCAATTTTGCCCTCGAAGTAGTCAGCCGTGAAGATAAAGGCAGCTTCCGCATATGCCTTGACCTTGTTCCTTGTGGCTTCGCTCACCCAGCGATTTAGCCGCTCAGTAGTCTCTTCGAGCTTGTCGTCGTGCATCCCCTGACGGTATGGATCGTACATGGTAGCGCCTGGTCCTTACTTCCTCAGGTTCTTTTTAGCGTGCAGCAGCCAAACCTGCCGGTCCTATGATAACAGAGGCTTTGAAGGGCACCAACCGTGGAAACGCCCACTAAGGTGATCCCCGCTGAGGGCATTAGCGAGGTGCCGCTATCGTCCCTTGCGGGTTTGCGCTGCACGCTCGAATGTGCTATAATCTCGTGATGTGTTCGGCGGGGCGTAGCGCAGCCCGGTAGCGCACTTGAATGGGGTTCAAGAGGTCCCGCGTTCGAATCGCGGCGCCCCGACACGTAGAAAGCAGGCGATTTGCCTGCTTTTTCTATTTTCGGAGATTGATATCACTGTAGAAAGCTGGAGAAAAAATGATGTCGCTACGACTGAAGAAGACCCACCGCCTACTGTATAGTGCGCTCGTGCTCGTGCTAGTGCTTGGTTTGACCTGGTTCGCGCCGCAGGACATGCTTAAAGCGGAGGGCAGCGCTCTCGCCCAGTCAGGCACCTGCGTCCAGTGGACTCGCGCGGCGAACCCCAGCCTGCCCACCCGTAATAACATCCTCGCTGGCGTCTCGGCGTCTGCTCCGAACGACATGTGGGCCGTTGGGTACTCTAGTGGTGCGGACGGTGTAAAGACCCTTGCCATGCACTTTGATGGCAAAGAGTGGAAGATCGTAGACACACCGAATCCCCATCCGGGCGACAACTACCTCAATGGGGTGGCGGTCATTGGTCCTCGGGATGTGTGGGCTGTGGGCGACACGGGCACCCACGGCAAGCCCGGTGCGATCCTGTTACACTGGGACGGCAACATTTGGGCTTCTGTCCCGATCCCTCCCCTGGAGGGACAAGACTCCGGGCTGTACGCCATTGTGGCGACGTCCCCCAACAACGTTTGGGCCGCTGGTCAAGCGGGCAACATCCAGGGGTCCGCAGCAGTTATTCTGCATTATGATGGGGCCCAATGGAGCCGCTCCTACCTTAAAGGAGGAAGACCATACTCCTCCATTTTCTATGGGATGGCCGCGCGCTCTGCCAACGACGTGTGGGTCATGGGTGCTCAACAGGTACCGCGCAGCGTCCAGGACCTGCAACTGCGTTGGGACGGCACGAGCTGGGAGCAATTTGACCGGGACGACTTTCGCATCCGAGAAGCCCACGACGTGGCCCTTTCACCCGAAAGTGGTGCCAGGTGGGTCGTTGGGAACAACACGAGGGATGCGGGCATCATACACGTTGCAGGCAATACAATGGAAGTGACGGGCAGGGAACTAAATGTAGCTGATGTGAACACGCTCACAGGGGCCGTAGGGGTGTCAGACACGGAAGCATGGGCTGTCGGTTATGGTGAAACCGCAAAACAGCGCAAGCCGATAGTCGCCTATACACTTGACGGCAGTACTTGGCAGCACGCCCAGGTGCCCCCAGCTCGCGGCAGCGCCCAGCTCACCGATATTGTGGCTGTACCGGGAGCCAAGGGAAGCTTTGTCGCGGTAGGGGGTGATAATGGAGAAGCACTCATCTATGTTTCCACCAACCCCTGCGCTCCCCAACCGCAACCACAGCCCACAGCCACAGGTGTTGGTAGTCGGCCCTCGGTACCAACAGCACACCCCACCTTCAATCCCACGCCCATACCGAGGGAAAACGAGAGCAGCCAGCACTTCCCGGAGACAGGTAAGACCGTAAAGGGTATATTCCTCGATTACTGGCGGCAGAACGGTGGCCTGCCGCAACAGGGCTACCCAATTTCGGAGACCTTCACCGAGATGTCCAGCCTTGACGGCAAGCCCTACACGGTGCAGTACTTCGAGCGCGCAGTCTTTGAGTACCACCCTGAGAACCAGCCGCCATTCAATGTGCTGCTATCCCAGTTAGGCACGTTCCAGTACAAGCAGAAGTACCCTAACGGCGCTCCCAACCAGAAGCCGAACACGTCAGCAGGCTCGCAATTGTTCCCGGAAACGGGCAAGCGAGTAGGTGGCAAATTCCTTGAATACTGGAAGTCACACGGGGGGCTGGCACAGCAAGGCTATCCTATCTCCGAGGAATTCGTGGAGAAGAGCGATTTGAATGGGCAGGAATATCTCGTCCAGTATTTCGAGCGAGCCGTGTTCGAGTACCACCCTGAGAACCAGCCCCCGTTCGACGTTCTGCTCTCTCAGCTAGGCACTTTCCAGCACAAGCAGAAGTATGGTGGACGATAGCAGGTAAAATCCAGCAACTGCCCGTGAGGTACGGAACCAATGTGGGGATAGACAGGTCGCCCGGTCCTAGCTCCCAGGCTCAATCAGCAAACTAGACGTGAAAGTGCCACTCCTTGAGAGGCACTTAGAGTTGAGAGAATAGTTTGACAGCCCCTTCGACAGGAAATGTGGTAGCCCCTATGCTCGATGAAATTGTTCAACCACAAGTGGACTGTTCAACCGCAACGGACTTTTTCGAAGCGATTTCACCTTGGGGACCGTATTTTGGGAAGACGCCCGTCACTGAACAGTGGTTGTTTCGTGGGATGGGTAAAGATTACGAACTAGTTCCATCCATATTCAGGAAGGACAGGGAGGGTAGGTACCAACTGCCTACTCGACTCGACGTAAGTGCCTATGGCCTCTTACACTTTGCAGAGTGGGATATTTTGGTGCGATTTTTTGAGGTAGCTGATAGGCGCGGCCTAATTCTGCCCGATGACTCCCAGGAACTGCGCTCTATTCTTCAGACTGTTCGGTCAGAGAGCGGCAAGCGTACCATTGTTGAAGGACATGACGATGGTCGCGCGATCTTGAGGGCTTTGTCGCTAGCAGCTCTAGCCCAACACTATGGCGTACCGACGCGCCTTCTGGACTGGACCCGACTGCCTCTTGTTGCCGCCTTTTTTGCAGCGAACCGGGCCGTACATCGGGTCGATGAGGGCGATGCAGAGGGCCCTCTTGTTGTATGGGCGTTCCACTTTCCAGAGATAGGTAAGCAAGAGCACGTTCTTCTCTTAACACATCCCATCACGATAGTCACTGCTCCTAGTGCCACTAACGCCAACTTAAGGGCGCAGCAAGGTGTTTTCACTCTTCTCAGCCCACATTATACGGAGGAGGAAGGAGGCACTTACTTGCCTATGGACCAAGTGTTACAAAAAGAGCACGTTGCCCTACAAATCCCCGGCACGAAGCTTCGAAAATTTACTCTTCCAACCCGTGAGGCTAGCGAACTACTTCGTCTCCTAGCGAAGCTAGACATTACTCCTTCGGCTATTTTCCCGGGCTATGGAAGCATTATTGAGGACCTTAGAATGCAAGCCAGATGGGAATAGAGGGCCCTATGCAAACGCGAAAATCCGGCTTCCGTTCAGTTGACGAGTATATCGCCACCTTCCCTGAAGACATACAGGCTCTCCTTGAGTCCCTGCGAGCCACCATCAAAGCCGCTGCGCCTGGTGCTGAGGAGAGAATTAGCTACCAAATGCCCACCTTCGAGCTGAACGGCTACCTGGTCTACTTTGCCGCGTGGAAGAACCACATCGGGTTCTATCCGGCATCAAGCGGGGTCCAGGAGGCATTCAAGGCTGAATTGTGCAGGTATGCCACCGAAAAAGGCACTGTAAGATTCCCGCTCAACGCCCCCCTGCCGCTGGAACTAATAAGCAAGATCGTTCAGTTCAGGGTATCTGAGAACCTCAACAGGGGCGAGGTAAAGGCACACAAGAAAAAGGCATGAACTGGCACACTTGCTGTGTACCGAAAACAGAAGAGGCCGGGAGTTAAGTACTCCCGGCCTCTTGCTTTGCTAATCACGACTCCCCGTGGCTGCGTCACCTCAGGGTGATTCCGGACACCTTCCAATCGTTGCCTGCCTGGGTGAGCACCATGTCTACCGTGCCTGTCTCGCCATTCGTGTAGCTGGTTGTGCCGGAGAGGGTGCCCTGGGCGTTGTTGATGGCGCGAGAAGTGAAGCTCCAACTCGCCAACTGCCTCTCGCCAAGCGCGGCTTGCAGGCCCTCGGCGTCGCCTACTTCCTGCTGAAGGGCGGAATCGGACATCTCGAAGGCCCTGGTGTAGTTGCCGTCGCGCAATGCCGTCATGTAGGCTTCCCCGGCGTTGACTACGGGTTGCGTGGCGTTCATTACAGTGTTGAACAGCAACAACCCACCCACACCGCACAACAGCAAGAGGGCCAGCATTATTGCACCGATGATGAGCAGGGGCGATCTTCGGCGGGGCGGGGGCGCGGCGGGCGGCATGCCGGGGGGTGGGCCGCCCTGCGGTGGCACGTAGCCCGGTGTGTAGCCCTGCGGCGGTTGCTGCGCGGGCTGCTGTGGTGTGTATCCTTGCTGTGGCTGTTGCGGCGGCTGCTGTGGTGTGTAGCCCTGTGGTGCCGATTGAGGCGGTTGCTGTGGCGGGGGTTGCTGCCCTGGTCCAGGGCCAGGTGGCGGTCCGCCGGGCGGTCCGTAACTACTCATTGACTATCTACTCCTCTTCATACAAGACAGTGAGCCGGAGTCATGAGCGCCCTCCAGAGCGCATATTCCGGCCTTCGCCATATTAGCACCCGTGCCTACCCCTGTCAACAGGAGCTTAGATCATCACCACGGTCTGGAATTTCCTGGCTGGGGACGGGCGCGTTTTGGGTCTGTGGGCACCAGACTCTCAGTGCTTGCGTCTAGGGTCAGGAAGCACCCTTCAATTGTTATACTAATATGCCAAACAAGCACAAGGAGGCTAGCCTTAACAATGCGCGTTCTAGTAGTCGGTGCGACGGGTGTGCTGGGGCGGCAGGTGGTGCCGCGCCTGGTCGAGCGTGGGCATTCCGTGCGGGTCGTCATTCGCGATGCCGGGCGCGTGCCGTACTTCCAGCAGTTGGGCGTGGAGACGGCCCTGGGCGACATTCTAGACCTCAGCAGCCTGCAAGCGGCGGCGGTTGGCTGTGAGGTTGCCTTGCACCTTGCAACCGCCATCCCCAGGGCGGGCGAGCGCGACTGGAGCCTCAACGACCGCATACGCCGCGAGGGCACGCGCAACCTGCTCGCGGCGGCAACGGACAACGGCCTAAGGAGGTACGTTCAGCAAAGCATCGCCATGCTCTACGGCGACACGGAGCAGCAAATCGTCACCGAAGCGGCACCACTACAGCCATCCCCGGTGATACAGTCGGCCGCCGACATGGAAGACCTGGTGCGTGCCTCAACCGTGGACTGGTGCATCTTGCGCGGCGGCCTCTTCTATGGTCCGGGCACCGGGCGTGAGGACGAGTGGAGGCAGGCAACGCGAGAAGGTCGGCTGGTCTACCCGGAGGACGGCAGCGACCTGCTCTCACAGGTGCACGTAGTTGACATGGCACGCGCGGTCGTGCTGGCGACCGAGAAGGCCCCGCCCAGCAGCGTGTACAATATCGTTGACGACGAGCCGGTCAGCTACAAGCGCCTCTACGCGTATGTTGCGGCACAATCAGGGTCACCTGAGCCAAAAGGTGGCGGGCCAAGGGTGCTGCGCTCGTTCGCGTGTAGCAACGCCAGGGCCAAACAGGAGTTGGGGTGGGAACCGGCTTTCCCAACCTATCGCTCAGGATTGGCCTGAACTTACCTTTTGCTTGGGCGCACAGGGCAGGCTGCAAGGAGGTCTTTTGACAGGGCACAGGATTTCTAACGATAATTACCACGTGCGTGTCAGGCGTGTTGCAGTACATAATGAGGAGCTTGAAGACCCGGACGCTCAGCACGACCAGCCTCCGCAGCCAAGTTCTGCTGTTGCGAGGCGCGCGCCGGGTTGGAAGGCTCATGTGCGGGCCTGGGTTGGGGCGCTCGCTGTCTGCGCGGCCTTGCTTGTTGCGGCTCAGTTCGTTATGAACTCAGTGTCTCAACCGAATGACCGTCCGCAAATAAGGATGTCCGCGGAGGCAAGGGAGGCAATGGGGCTTACACCGGGTGAGGTGCCTAAGTTCAGCAAGGAGAAACTCGAGGCGCTGCTCAGGGCAATTCCAACCTGCACGGTCGGTAAGAAGTACGGCGTGCTCTGCCACGATGGCACCTACACTTATAGTGCCACTGATGACGCATGCCTCAACCACAAGGGAGTAAAGGAGTGGGTTGAGTGCCGTTGAGCCGGTCCAGAACAGACGAGTGCGTCTTGCGCCCGCCTGCCGTTCGGAGTAGAATGAGGAAACGTCCCATGCGAGGTGCTACATGGAGATAAATCTTGGCGATGAAAGAATCATAGAAGTAGTCTCGCCCTACTCACCGAGCGAAGTCCACGAGCGGATGATCGGCAAGAAGATGGACGCGTTCGGCACGGTCGCCAAGCTGATGCAGCGCCCGAAGTGGGACGAGATCGTGATTAGCGGCAGCCAAGTGCGCTACGAACCCTTCTGGTACGGCTCGGCCCTGGCGCGATACAGCTACGACCGCCGGCACCGCTACATCGTGGAAGTGGCCCCTGAGGTGCAGACCGTGACGGTCCACGGCGAGGAGCACCCGGTCCGCCGCGACAGGGCACCTAATTTCAGCCTCGAAGCGGTAGAGCACTGCATCGAGGAGGTCCGGCGCGAGCTGATGATCGACCCGGTGCGCGGCGAGGACCGCGACTACAGCAAGTACACTTCCGCCCCTAACAAGCGCGAAGTGCCGTCGCTGGAGGTGCTGGAGCAGACCGGCGCTCTGGTCGTGCCGCCGGAGGTGCGTAGCTCGTTCCTTGTGCGCCGCCTCATCCAGAGCCTGGTGAAGACCTTCCAGGCCGACATGGTGAACGAGGAGCGTATCGACATCGACTACATCTACCTCTACTTTCGCCCGGTGTACGCGTTCGAGTTCCACTGGGTCACGCGAGACAAGCGCGCCGTGTGGGAGTTCGATGCGGTAACGGGAGAGACTCGTACCGAAGGCGGCCAGATCAAGAAGCAAGTGACCGCCGTGCTGGAAAACGACGCCCTGTTCGACGTAGGCAGCGACGCGATTGGCACGCTCGTACCGGGGGCGGGCGTAGCGGTAAAGTTGGGCCGGATAGCGGCACGCAAGGCTCTAAAATAACTAGAAGCTATCTCAAAAACAACATTGTCGAACATGAGCACCAAAGTAGCGACATTGTCATTTCGAACGAAGTGAGAAATCTCGTCCTTCACCCGGATGGTTCCTTTTCCTATGGTACTGTGTGGCTGAAAGAAAGGTGTTACTTGGGTGCTGAGGGACGAGATTTCTCACTGCGTTCGAAATGACAAGGTCGCTACTTTGGTGCTCATGTTCGACAGTGTTGTTCTTGAGAGAGCCTCTGGCGGAACGGTGGCCCCGTGGCGGCCACAAGTTCAGGCAGGCGTAGAGGCGGAGCAGACACAAGTTTGTCTGCTCCGCCTGTCTCTTGCCTGGTCAGGGGACCGAAGTAGTTTGACGCGGCAGCGCTACGGTGGGTATACTCAGGGGCGTTGCGGTGACACGACCCTGTTGCACCCTCAGGCGCAGCCGGCAATGGAGTCAGCATTGTCACCGGCGAGTCCCACGTCTACAAGCACAAGCCTGATCGGGCGAATGGACCAGGCAGCGGTACTTTTGGTCCATTTTTGTTTTAGCCGCGTCGCACCCCTGGCCGTTGGGTGCATGTCGGCGTACTATGTTGTTCAGCAAGGAAGGGAGAAGGAGTATGTTAGGTAAGCTAAAGGGCGACGGCACTAAGGGCCGCTGGCGACTGTTCATTATAGTGACATCGCTGCTGGCGGTGTGGGCCTGCGCTATGCTGGTCCAGTGGCAGTCGGCACCGGGCAGGACCGAGACGGGCAGTGCCTCGGTAGACCCTAACGCCTACGCCCCAGGAGGGCAGCCGGGCGAGGGTGGGCAACTGCTCAGTATGGAGGAATACTGGCACGCTCGCGTCAGCTATCCGACGGGCAAGGTCGATACCAGATGGCTGCTGGAGGCCGCGAAGCAAGACAAGCTGGTCGGTAACCGCGTGCCAGGCGGTACCCACACCTACAAGAGAAGTGGCACCGGCCCGAATGCTCCACAAAGCCCGCTCTCGCTGAGCACCACAAGCTGGACTTCCCTTGGACCCAAGCCGTTACAAAGTACAGGGTGCCAGGGCTGCTTTGCATATGGCAAGGTCTCAGGGCGCGTGAACGACATCGAGGTGGACCCCCTGGTACCTACCACGGCCTATATAGCCACCGTGGGTGGTGGCGTGTGGAAGACCACCAATTGTTGCAGCGCCGCCACCGCCTGGCAGCCCATGACCGATGACCCGCTGCTAAATACCGCCGCGATAGACGACCTTTCGCTCGACCCGAACAACCCAAGCACCGTCTACGCCGGCACGGGAGACCTGAACTTTGGCTCCTTCTCCATGGGCAGCGTGGGCATCTACAAGTCCACGGACTCCGGGAACACCTGGAATGTGAAGGGCGCTGACGTTTTCGGCCCCGCATACCCTAATGCGGGTAACGGTTTCCCACAGTACAACGCGGTCGGCAAGGTAGAGGCAGACCCAAACAACAGCAGTATAGTGGTGGCAGGCACCAAGACCGGCGTGTACTTCTCGTACGATGGCGGCGACAACTGGACCGGGCCTTGCGTCACCAACAGCTTCTCTAACCAGCGGCAGGACGTTACGGGCTTGATACTCAGCGACTCAGGCAGCCTCACCACCATGTACGTGGCGGTAGGGGCGCGCGGCTACAGCACGACTGTACAGAGCAACCTGGCCGACAACGGGGCTAATGGCATCTACACGTCCACTGTGCCGACCAGTGGTTGCCCGGCAAGCTGGAACGCGGTTACGGTGCAGGCCAGCGGCTGGCCCACGGGTACCGCCAGCGGCGTTCCCGTTTACCAGACTAACGGAAACACCCTGGGCCGCATCGACATCGCAATAGCCCCAAGCAACCCCAACTATGTCTACGCCATCGTCCAGGCCATCGGCACCTACCAGGGTGGCGTAAAGGGCGTGTGGCGCACTACCGACGCCGGTGCTACATGGGAGCAGCGTGCGGGCCTTGGGAACAATGCCACCGAGTGGGCCGGTTGCGACCGCACTGGGCAGCAGAACTGGTACAACCAGCACATAGAGGTCGATCCGAACAACCCGGATGTGGTTGTGGTAGACACTATAGACATCTTCAAATCGAACAACGGCGCTGACACGTTCACCAACATTTCCTGCGGGTATACGCAGAACACAACCAAAAACGTGCACGTGGACCAGCACGCACTTGAATACATACCAGGCTCCTCAACCAGTATGCTGGCCGGTAACGACGGTGGCATGTATATCAGCCACAACATGACGGTTAGTCCCACTACCAGCATCACCTTTACCCAACTGAACGACACCCTGAACACCATCGAGTTCTACTCCGGCGACATCACCGCCAACTTCGCCATCAGCGACACGCCGGGCGTAAACGCAGGTTCCCAGGACAACGGTTCGATGGTCTACAAGTGGAGTAATGGCAACGTGGGTCCCGCTATGTGGCAGGTCAAGCGCGGTGGCGACGGCATGTACGCTCGAATCGAGCCGATGCAGGAGCAGCGTTGGTACCAGGAGAGCCAGAACGGCAATCTTTTCGTCTCTGTCACCGGGCCTAACGGCACGTACGCTCCGGTCACCGGCCCCTGGAATACGACCGATACCCCTCGCGTGAGCTTCGTGTTCCCTTACGAGTTGTACAAGTACGACTGCCCACAAACAGGGTGCACCCACCTGATTGCGGGTAGCTACCGGGTCTGGGAGAGCGTGACCGGCGGCCTCAACACGGCAAGCTGGTATCCGAACAGCCCCGACCTTACCAAGAACACGCTGGAGAACCGCTCGTTCATCAATCAGCTTAGCTACTCGGTATCATTGTCCACAACGGCAATAGCCGGCACTAACGACGGCAACGTCTGGTATGGCTTCAACCTGGGGTTGGGCGCTGCCGACACTGCAACTTGGGTCAACGTGACCGAGGGCAATGCCGTGCTGCCCAACCGTCCTATCCTGGACGTGACTACCGATCCTATCAACCCGTTGCAGGGCTATGCGGCTGTCGGCGGCTTCGATCAGAATACACCTTCGCAGCCAGGGCACGTCTTCCGCGTGACCTGCTCGGCTACCCCCAACTGTCTCACCATCACCTGGGAGAACAAGACAGGCAACCTGCCTAATATCCCAGTGGACTCGATACTGGCTAACCCCAACTACCGCAAGCAGGTGTTCGTGGGCACGGACTGGGGCTTCTACTTTACGGACGACATTGATGCCGTTTCACCGGTCTGGTACCGGTTCAACAACAGCATGCCCAACGTCATGATTTGGGACATGGCGATTGACAAGGGCTTTACCACGATAGCGGTGTTCACCCGCGGGCGTGGTGCGTATGTGTGGCCGCTTCCGTCGGGGCCGCTGGGCGGACCAGTTCCCACTCCCACCTTGAGCGCCACGACAACTGCAACTATGGGTTCAACAGCTACAACTACAGCTACAGCGACGGCCGTTGCCTCGAGCACCAGGACGAGAACGGCTACGGCTACCGCTACATCTGTACCTACAGCCTGCACGATACAGTTCCAGGATGTGCCACCCTCTGAAGAGCAAAGCTCCTTCTATCCCTATGTCAGGTGTCTTGCCTGTAAGGGCGTGTTGGGCGGCTATCCTTGCGGAGGCACCAACCCTCAGACGGGTGCTGCGGAGCCTTGCGGCACTAGTGGTAACGGCTACTTCCGCCCAGGCAACAACATCACCAGGGGGCAGATAGCCAAGATAGTCTCCAATGCTGCGGGCTACGATGAGGAGGCTGACGGGCAGTCGTTCGCAGACGTACCACCGTCCGATGAGCCTTCCTCGTTCTACGTGTACGTCGAGAGGCTGACTGCTCACAACGTGATGGGCGGCTACCCTTGTGGTGCTACAGCGGCTGAACCGTGCGACGATCAGAACAGGCCCTACTTCCGGCCTTCCGCCAACGCCACACGCGCCCAGCTAGCCAAGATAGTCTCTAACGCGGCAGGGTTCGTGAACGAGGTAGAGGGCCAGACCTTCACTGACGTACCCCCTCCCGCAGAGGAGAACGACCCCTCCTCCTTCTACCTGTACGTCGAGCGGCTCGCCCAGCGTGGGGTCATGGGTGGGTACCCGTGTGGTAGCGGCACCGGCACCGAGCCATGTGATGACGAAGAGCGGCCATACTTCAGGCCATCGAACCTCGTCACCAGGGCGCAGGCAGCAAAGATAGTAGCTAACACCTTCTATCCCGACTGCCAGACCCCAGGTCGCGCCAAGTAACGGCAAGTAGTTAACTGTAGAACAGGACCGCCAACCGGCGGTCCTGTTTCATTTCCGGCCTGGTGCTCGTTCTACTTGCGGTACGTGCGGCCCTTCCAGCCAACGCCACGCCCTGAAAGCACCCGAAAGAGCGAGTACAGCAGCATAGCGTTGCCCAGCGCCACCGACAAAGGATAAGTTGGGGCGTACCTAAGCGGCACGCCCATCTGTCGGCACACCGCCGCCCGCAGGAGCATCATGGGCAACAGTTGCAGTGAAGCGTTACGCAGGCGCTTGTGCCTCTGGCGGGCCTCCCTAGCCGCGATGGTTCGTATCAGGTGTACAATCGGGGCGAAGGCATAGAACGTCAGCGATACAGAGACCAGCAGAGCGCGTCGGGTATCGATTCCGGTAGCCCAGAAGAGCGTCTTGGAGTAGCCGCGCCACATACTGCCAAAGGAGTCGTAGACATTAGTGCTAACGAGTCTGCGGCCGTAGTCCAACCTGATAGTCGCTCCCGCCGCTTTGCAAGCCGCTGCCAGTGCTCGGTCTTCAGCAACGTCAGACCGTACCGCCTCAGTAGCGCCTACTTGTTGGTAGAGTTGTGGCCGCACCAGGATGAACTGCCCGTTCGCGGCGGCGCTCTGACCCTTGCCGTTCACCGCGTCCATGGAGCCGACCAGGAGCGTGTAAAGCTCGCCCACCTGCGGCACTACGAGACGGTCCCAGAAGCTTTCCAGTCTGATCTCTGTTACGAGGCTGAGCAGGTCGGTCTTGACCCTATTGGCGTGTTGCACGACGGTCGGGAGCATGAGGGGATGGTGGCGCGTGTCGGCGTCCACGAACAGGAGCCAGTCCGCACCTACAGCTTGCCGCGCGGCCGTCCAGAGGGCATGGTTCTTGCCGGTCCAACCCGCAGGTAGAGGTGGAGTCTCCATCACTCGCAGGTATGTGTAGCGAGCGGCCATCTCCCGCGCCAGAGTGGCCGTCGCGTCCGTGGAGTTATCGTCAACCACGGTAATGCGGTACCTGTCGTGCGGGTACTTCTGGCGCAGCAGAGTTTGCAGCAATGGGCGGATATTGGCTTCTTCGTTGCGAGCGGGTACTATAATTTCGATAAGAGGGGCCGGGGTGCCTTCTTGCCAGGGGCGCGGCTCGATTTCGCGGTTCCTTAGCACGTTGGCCGTAAGCCCGAGTGCTACTGACGCAGTTATACCGTTGATGATGAGCGCGCGCAGTTCGTCAAGCTGTAGCCCTTTGGTTTTCATGCTATTGAGTGTACTTGTGTAGCATAATACGGGCAAATGAGAGCGACAGATGCCGCCGATTGACAAAGCCGAGCGCCGCGACCGCAAGCGCGACAAGGACCGCAACTCGAAGTTCCTGGGCGTGCGCTACAACGCCGTGCGCGCGGGGCAGTCCCTAGCCAACTTCGAGGCAGAGCGCAAAACAAGCGTCGAAGGAAAAGCACCCAAGCGTCGTAAGCCCAAGAAGTGACAGGCAAAGCAGCACAACCTCTTGCATTCATAGAACATAAGTGCTATTATGGGCACATATCCCATAAGAAAGAGGAAGTTGCGATGTCGGACGCTTTCAACGAGACGGAAGGCGCGGAGAGCAGGGGGCTGGCACCGATCTCCGCGGGGCAGGTAGCCGCCGGGAGCGACAGGCACAAGCTGTTCATGCAGACCCTCAACGAGGCGCAGGTGGACTTCCTGTTGCAGCGCACGCCTAGGCACGAGATCAAGTACCGGCAGGGGCGTGGGGGCTTGCAATTCGCTTACGTCGAACATGGCTACGTCACCGAGCGGCTCAACATGGTCTTCGGCTTCAACTGGGACTTCGAGGTGGTGGACAAGCAGATCCTGGAAGACGAGGTGATTGTCGAGGCCAAGCTTACGGTGCGCACGCCCGGCGGGCAGACGATTGTCAAGACCCAGTTCGGTGGTGCCGACATCAAGCGGCACGCCTCCGGCAACAAGAACGGTAGGCCACTGTCCATAGCCGACGACTTCAAGGCGGCAGCCTCCGACGCGCTGAAGAAGTGCGCGTCACTGCTCGGGGTTGGCCTGGACCTGTACGGGCGCGACCGCCCGGAGGAAACCGAGCAGGCTGAGTTACAGAAGCCGGAAAGTGGCGGCAAGATCATCGACGTTGGGCAGGCTATAGGAAGCATGGACCAGGGGCGCGCGGGCATGTCCACCGACACTCAGGTGCGCGAGATCGTGAGGCTCACCGCCAAGGCAGGCATGGAGATGCAGGAGCTACTCGGCAGGCTGGAGGTTGCCACCCTGGACGAGCTTACGGAGGCTAAGGCGGAGCGTGTCATCAACAGGCTGCGCCAGATGACCACAAAGTCTCGCCCGGCGCAGGCCTCGTAGGGCCAACTTTTCTATGTTTTTTACGCTTGTCCACGCGTAGCCTCGGTGATATAATACTCGCAACTGCCAACCCAAGCATGGGGCAGCATAGGCTCGACCGGCTATGGGCATGATACCAGCCGTTCGACCGTTAAACTTCTCAGAGGAGGGGTTCAACATTGACAGCGCCCAGCAAGGCAGTTAACGAAAGACCCAGGAAAGCAAGAGAAGGGGGGGAGCGCAGGCGAGTACGCAGATTCCCGCGCCCGATAACAATAGCGATAGCCGCGGCCGTTACCTTGGGCAGCATCGCCCTCATGGCGTACGCTTTCCTGGTCGTTTGGAAGCCCACCAATATCAGCTTGCCGCACAGGGAAGAAACGCACCCCAGTTCGCCGTACGCCACCGGGCTGAAGGTAGAAAACAACGGCCCGGCACGCAAGGACGCTGAAAACGAGCAGTGGGTGATTCCGCTCAAGGCCACCAACAACGTCATGATGCCTCCCCGCGTGGAGGGTACCCCACCGGTGGCGACACCGGAACCTGTGGCGGTGACAGTAAAGGCCGCCACCGTAAAGGTCGAGTTGTACGGCACGTCAGTGGAAAACCCGGACCGCCACCTGCTGGGGATTGGCTACGGCGGGTTTAGCGCCACCGAGGGGCTTGCGCCGGGTGCCTCCATTACGTTTGAGGTGCCTGTGGCCGCCTTCACGGACGCGGAGTTCGAGGAGACGACCGTCACCGACTACGCGGCCCACGCCGACCTTCTGTCGACGGACCAGGACCCGGTATCGGGCGCGGTAGAGCAGCCACCTGCGGCGGTGACCCCGTCCATTATTCCGCTTGCCACCACCACACGCGGCACAAGCAGCCCCTAGTTCGGAGGTTAGCCCGGCCTGAGTGGGCCGGGCTAATTTTGCTTTAATGCTATCTTCAAAGGAGAAGAGAGTTGTTACGACAAGCCTTCTTATCGCTATCCAACAGCCAGGACTTGCAGAACGTCGCCTTGAACAACGGGGCGGCGCGCAAGTTCGCCTTGCGATTCGTGGCGGGGGAGACGCTGGAGCAGGCGGTGCAGGCCATAGCCACCTTGAACGCGCGCGGCTGCAAGGCCACGTTCGACCACCTGGGTGAGAATATCTGCAACGCCGACGAGGCCCGGCAGGCCGCCGCCAGCTATATGGACATACTGGAAGCTATCGCCCGGCACAGGCTCGACTCCAACGTGTCGCTCAAGCTGACGCAAATGGGGCTGGACATAGACGAGGGGCTTTGTTACGACAACGTGGCGCAGATTTGCACGCGGGCGCGGGAACTGAATAACTTTGTGCGGATTGACATGGAAAGCTCGGCCTACACCGAGCGCACGCTGGACATCTTCCGCAGACTTTGGCACAAAGGTGGTTTCCGCAACGTAGGGGTGGTGCTGCAAGCCTACCTCTACCGCACCGAGGCCGACGTGCGCGAGATGAACAAGCTGGGGGCGCGCGTCAGGCTCTGCAAAGGGGCGTACAACGAGCCTTCCGAGGTGGCTTTTCCGCGCAAGGAAGATGTTGACATAAATTATGCCAGGTTGGCCCGCCTGCTCGTCACCGAGGGCAACTACCCTGGCATTGCCACGCATGACGAGCGTCTCATACAGCACGTCAGGCGGTACGCGGCCAAGAAGGGTATACCGCCGTCGAAGTTCGAGTTCCAAATGCTCTACGGAGTGCGGCGCAGTTTGCAGTTGGAACTGGTCAAGCAGGGGTACAACATGCGGGTGTACGTGCCATACGGCCAGGAATGGTACCCCTACTTCATGCGTAGACTGGCCGAGAGGCCGGCCAACGTGGTATTCGTAGTAGGCAATCTCCTCAAGAGCTAGAACGCCAGGGGGCAGCAGTATACATGGGTGACGCCATAGACAAAGGCGGCGAGACGAACGACACAGAACAACAGAAGACGCCACAGGACCGACCCCCAGGGGAAAACGGCGCGACCGGCGCGGGGCAGCAAGTGCCGGATGCGCCGGTACCCGCCGAGGGGAGTCCTAATGGGCTGAACGGCGGCGAAACAGGCAGAAGACATCAGCGCCGCATCGTTGGTATGTCACCTGAGCCTGGCAGCGCGGTGCCTGTGATTGCTCCCAGGGAGAATACTGAGCCGCCTACTACGAATGCCGCTTCCACAGCCCCGGTTGTGTTGCGGGAGCCTGGCAACCGGACGAACGAAGCGGACCAGCACTACCTGCGCCAAGAGGAGCGCGTAAAGGGCAGCCACCCCGGCGACCAGATAATCAAGTACAGCCGCACGAGCGGCCCTTTCAAGCGGACCCGGGGCATGCTGGTAGCGTCGCTGGAGACGGAAGCCCCCCGCACCCCCTTGGGCCGGGCGTTCGCAGGCATCAAGCGCGTGTTCATCGGCAAGCCGCTCAGCACTGAAGCCGCCATCCACGAGCGGCTGACCAACGTCAAGGCCCTGGCGATCCTTTCATCCGACCCGCTTTCCTCCGTGGCGTACGCGACCGAGGAGATACTGCGCATCCTCATCGTGGCCGGGACCGGGGCTTTATGGGTCGCCATGCCCGTCGTGCTAGCCATCACGGTGCTGATGATGATCGTGGTCAGCTCCTACCGGCAGACGATTGCGGCTTACCCGCGCGGCGGGGGCACCTACATCGTGGCAAAGGATAACCTGGGCACGCTCGCAGGGCTTACCGCCGCGTCCTCGATCCTCATAGGCTACATCCTGACGGTGGCTGTGAGCGTGGCGGCTGGCGTGGCGGCTATCTACTCACTCTACCCGGAACTCAGGGAGCACCGCGTCCCGATCTGTATCGGCATAATTATCTTTGTGACGCTGGCTAACCTGCGCGGCGTGCGCGAGGCGGGTAATATTTTCGCCGTGCCTACGTACCTGTTCATCGTGGGTATGCTCGGGATGATAGTCTACGGCCTGCTGCGGCTCTTCTTCGAGATAGGTGGCCCTATGGTATACGAGGCCACGGGCCCCGAAGCCTTGCCGGCAAGCACAGCAGAGAGCCTTGGTCTGGTGCTCCTGTTGCGGGCATTCACACAGGGTTCCGCGGCGCTGACAGGCGTGGAAGCTATCGCGGACGGCGTGCCCGCCTTCAAGCCGCCGGAGGCCGCGAATGCCCGCAAGACTCTGCTCTTGATGGCAGCGATAGCCATAACGATGTTCATTGGTATCACGTTCCTCGCCGTGCAATTGCAGATCATCCCCAACGAGCATGAGACGGTGGTTTCGCAGCTTGCCCGCACGGTGTTCGGCACGGGCGGCCTCTGGTTCTTCATCCAGATTGCGACGGCCCTGATCCTGGTGCTGGCCGCGAATACCGCCTATGCCGACTTCCCGCGCCTCTCGTACTTCATGGCCCGCGACAAGTTCATGCCGCACCAGTACTCGTTCCGGGGCGACAGGCTGGCCTTCTCCTGGGGCATCGTGACGCTTGCGGTGCTGGCTTCGGTGCTCGTGGTCGTTTACAACGGCGACACCTCTTCGCTCATCCCCTTGTATGCTGTGGGCGTGTTCGGGGCGTTCACAATGTCGCAGAGCGGCATGGTTGTGCGCTGGTGGAAAACCCGGCCACCCGGTTGGAAGCGCAACTTCCTGATGAACCTGGTGGGTGCCGCCACGACCCTGACAGTGCTAGCGGTAGCGGTGGGCACGAAGCTGGACCGTGGCACCTGGATAGTGGCTATTCTGATACCGCTGATGATAGGGATGTTCATGGCGATCAACAGGCACTACGCCCGTGTGTCGCGCGAAGTAGCTGCCGTGGAAGCGGTACCCTATACTGCGTACAAGCACACGTTCATCGTGCCGGTGTCAAGCCTCAACCAGGTGTCGCTGGCCGCGCTGGCCTACGCACGCTCGCTGAACAAGAACGTCACGGCGGTGCATATAGTGGAGGGCGAAGACACGGAGGAGGCGGAACGCTTCCGCGAGGAATGGGAGAGGCTGCTGCCGGATACCGACATCAACCTCGTGATTATTGAGTCGCCGTACCGCTCGCTAGTTGGGCCGCTCTTGCACTACATCGACGCGCGCGACCGCCAAATACCAGATGATACGATTACTATCGTGCTGCCGGAGGTGCTGCCCGCGCGGTTCTGGGAGTACCTGCTGCACAACCAGAGCGCGCTCCGGCTGAAAGCGGCCTTGCTTTTCCGCTCGAACACGGTGGTGGCCGACATGCCCTACATACTGGGGAACAAGTACGGAGGCGTCCGGCGCTCCAGGCTGGCATCAATACCGTGGGGCGCGATAATGGCCCTGGTGATACTCCTCGGAGCGTTGTACTTGCTGTTCTTCCCGAGGTAGGGGGAGTGTAGACCAGAAGCTATCTTACGAAGAGGCCACAGGGTAGCGGCGGCAAAGCCCCACCTCGTCATTTCGAACGCAGTGAGAAATCTCGTCCTACTGCACATAGCGGCCCCTTTGCTTCAGTCACCCAATTTGTTAAGGAAGCAGAAACATCTAGGTGAGGGACGAGATTTCTCACTGCGTTCGAAATGACAGAGGGGAGTTTTGGGTGCTTATATCGGACTCCAGATTGATAAGGTGGCTTCTAGCGTTTGGGCCTGAAGCCGGGTCCGGGCAGTATGCCGAAAGTGTGCAGGAAGTTGCGGGCAATCAGCGCCTCGCCCTGCGGGTTTACGCGGCCCTGCGCGTCGGTAAGTGACACCGACTGCTTGTAATTGGCCGCCCTATCAAGCACGTCGCGGAATGCCCTCTCTACCTCCACCAGTGCGGCACCGCTGCCGTCCGCAACCTCCCTGATAGCCTTGCTGTAGGCGCGTAGCGTTAGGTTCAGGGGGCTGATAAGGTCGCTGCCCATCAGCACGGTGGTGAAGAGGATTGGGCGGATGCCCGCTCCCTGCAACATGGTGACGGCCTCGGCCAGGTCGCTCGTGAAGGTGGCGAGGCGTTCCAGGCGCGGTTCAGGGTCCCTGCCCACGTCCGACTGTGGACCCAGCTCGTAAGGCTTCGCCCGGTACTCCGGCCCCAGCGTGGCGTCCGGCCCCTCTTCGGCCTGCGACTTGCGCCTCACGTACTCCTCGTGCCTCGCCCTGGTATCGGGCTCGCGCAGTACGTCGGTGAGACCGAGGTTGATAGCCAACCAGTCGGGCCGGGACGAAAGCAGGACCTCCATCAGCTTCTGCGAGCGCAGGGCAGCGGCTGTCTGGCCCCTCGTGCCCGCTGTGATGAGGTTGAGCCGCAACTGGGGGTAGAACCGCGCTATCACCTCGCGCACCACGCGCACGAACCCAGGCTCATCGGGCGAGGTGTGGTCGCCCAGGAAGATGACCGTCTGACCGGGTTCCAGGCTAAATCTCGGTTCCTGCGCGGGGGGGAGGTTAGACACCTGGCTACTGGATGTTGCCGGTGAACTCCGCCTGGAGCACGGCGCGGTCGGGGGCCGGGTCGCCAATAAGGAAGAGCGTAACGCCAGCGTGGTCCTGGGACATGGCGGTGGTCACGGTAAACTGGCCGTCCTCGGTGGGCGGTCCATTTGCGACCCGCTCAGCCCGGTTGACCTCGAACTCGAATACCTGGCCGGTGTTCATGGTGAGGCGCACCATGTCGCCGGGCTTGGAGGCGGTGAAGAGGGCTAGATTCTCCTCGGAGTAGGGCACGTACAGTACGTGATTAGCGACCGTGCCCTCGATCCAGGTAGCGGTCGCCGGGTCGGTTGAAGGCTCCCAGTCGGGCAGGAGCGTGTCGCCCGCCCTGACCACAAACCTTGTGCCGGCGAAGTTCAACTCCACCGGCACTCTTGCGACTATTCCGCTCTGGCCCGCGGCGGCCACCGCTGTCTGGGTGGGGCTGAGCCGGTCCCCCGGACTGAGCGTGGCGGTCGCTGCTGCTTCGGTAGCCGTCGCCGCGCTGGTGGGGGCCGTGGTGCGGGTGGGCGCGAGCGCGGTTGTCGCGGTGCTTTGCACGAGCGCGAGAGTGGTGGGTGTGGTCTCTGGCAGTGCACCTTCACCGTCGTGCGGCGGCTCCGTCTGTTCGGTCTCCGGCCCTGCCGCCGGGCGGTAGGCGAAAGCGTTCATGATCGGACCGGAAACCAATAGCAACACCAGCAACAGGATCAGGGCGGGCAGCACCAACTGTCGCCAGGTTGTCGGGACGAGGGTCGACACGTCAGAGTTGTCTGGGCCGTGCCCGCCATGTCCACCATGCCCGCCATGTGCGTCGTCCGCGCCGTGAGCATCATGTGAGGCATGAGCATCCTGCGCGCCATGATCCTCATGGTCGTGGTCGCCGTGCGCGTCGGGAGCCGGTCCCTGCGCGTCGTATGTGGAGTGCCCGGTGGTGGATACGTCGCCCTGCGCGGCGCGGTCGGGCGGTGTCGTAGTCGTATGGGGATCGCGTCGAGTATCGTCCTGTGCCATGGCGTGTCAAGCCTCGCGTCTTATCATTTTGGGGCTGCCTAGGGTACCCGCTCCGGCAGGCTTACCTTCGGCAGCCAGATGGAATGTAACTCTCGCTCAGGGAAGCGGGTCAGCGGCATGTCGATGCCCAGGTACGAGATGACTATTCGCTGCTCGCTCGTCGGGAGGGTGGTCCTACCGGAACCGCTCTCCTCCGTGACCACACTGCCCAGCGCGATGTTGCGGGCGTCCTTGCCGACGAAGTAGATGTTCATCCCCCTGATGCCTTCGCCCGCGTCAAAGCGGTCGTTGAGGTTGCGGTCGTAGAACACCCTGAAGAGCATCGGCGCATATTTCGTGCCAAGCTGTTGAGGCTGCGCCTCCCTCGGCGCTTCTTTGATGGGCCGGGCTTGCTCAATGACCCTGGTGGGAAGCACGATCACTTGTCCGGTGTTCGGTACGCCCGGTACAACCACGTCGCCTGCTGTCGGCTGCGCCTCTACCGTAGGCACCGGTACCGTCACAGGCTCAGTCGTGGCGGTAGGGGTCGTTCTCGCGACAGTCGGCTGCTGCGTGGATTGGGGCGGCGGCAGGGCCTGGGTAGGCTCGTTCAGGGCGGGCGTGGGCTGCGTACCCTCCCGCGTTGGCGAAGACAGCGGTGGGTTAGTCGGTGCGGTCTGCTGGGTCGGCTGGACTACGGTGGTCGGTACCACATCGGCGGCCGGGGTTGGGCTGACAGCAGGTGCCGCCACACCCGTAGCGGTGCCTGGAGGCTGGGGCACGCCGGCCTCTACGTCAAGTCTTATCTCGTAAGTCTGCTCCGAACCACCCAGGTCCCCCGCGTTTTTGATTTGCACGAAGTAGAAGCCATCGGCCAGCGGGTAGAAGTCGATGCGCGAAGAGACGCCTTCGCCGCCGCCGTCGTCGTCGTAGCCGAGTATCTTGCCTTCGCCGTCGAACACCCACATGTAGGTATCGACACCCACACCCAGGTTCAAGGTACGTACGGTGTAGACCTTGCCGGGGCGAGCGTAGAAGCGTATCCAGTCGGCGTCGCCCACGGGGCAGATGCTATGCCTCTGCGTGCTGCTGATGTACATCAGCTTGGCGGTCTCCATCAGACCGTCAGGCTCGAATGCGTCGTGACACTGGCCGGGGGTGGGCGTGGGGCTGAACGGGTTTGGCGTCGACGAGGCCGTGGACGTGGCGGTGGGCGGAAGCTGCCCGGTCGACTCGAAGGATACGGTGTAGCGGTAACCGGGGCCGCTCGCGCCGCTCTTGTCACGGATGCGCAGGAAGTAGTTCCCGGTGCCTCCGAAGGTGTAATCTATGCGAGAGCCGAGGCCCTGGCCGGGGGTGGCGTCGTCGTTCTCGGCCAGCTTATCGCCGTTGCTGAGGTGCAGGCTGATGATGGTATCGACCGGCCCTGCGAGGTTCTTGGTTATGAATGAGTAGACCTTTCCGCTGCTCGCGGAAACGACAATCCAATCCGTGTCGGAGGTGTAGCCGCCGGTGGCTGCGGGTTTACATAAGAGGTGTATCTGCTCAGAATTGAGTGCAATGCCCCTGGCCTGTCCTAGCTGGTCGTCCGGTTCGTAGACGTCGTTGCAGTCGGTGGTATTTGGTGTGGGCGAGGCGGTTGTTGCGGTGTCCCCACTGGCGGAGACGTTCACGTTGTAGAGCCAGGCAGGGCCTTCTGACGGAGAGCCGCCAGAATTGGTGACCTCCGCCTTGTACGTACCGGTGTTGGCCGGCTTGAAGACAATAATCGCGCCCGGATTAGAAGCATCGTTGTCCTGAGCAATCTGATTATTGTTGTTGTCATACACCCTCAGGATGGCATTGACCTGTGAGCCGGTGGTAGGTGTTACCCGGACGGTGTACGTAAGACTATTGCTCACACCAAATGAGAAGAAGTCCTTGTCGTCCTCCTCACACAGCCGGTGCAAGTAGACGAAGCCTGAACCGACCTCGTGTGGCTGTGCGGCAGCTAGAGTGTCGTCGTTGCTAGCCCCTGCAGCCCCCTCGTAAGGGTCGGCGCAAGAAGGAGAATCCGGGGACCTCTGAATCTTTTGCCAGTCGCTCCCCTGGTCTGTGTCTCGCCCGTCCGGCCAACGCTGCAGCGACCTGGTGGGATCGTCCGACGGGGGCATGGTGGGCACATTGGAAGAGAAGAAGTGCTCGCGAAAACGCTGGTAGTTATTCCAGGCCGGATTTGCCGATCCACCCCAGTTGACTACATCGATGATCGTATCACTGGGCGACGTATTTACCAATCCGAGGAAGTCGCTGCTCTGCGCCAGACCGGTTGGGCCGGCGATGGTGGCCGAACCTAGTTGTCCTGGGGTGATTACGCGAAACTCGCCAGGCCCGATTGTTGGGTCGGCCAAGTTGGAGAAGGGCGTGTTGCCGTCGCGGTTATAAATTACGTAGGTGCTAAGGTTTATCGTCGCCCCGCTCGTATTATAAAGCTCAAAGTATTCGTTCGAGGCGGTCTGGCTCTCGAATACCTCGTTGATGACGAGGCCGTTAGGGCTGGCGGCGCGCGCGGGCAGTGCGGTAGCGCCTGACATGAGCATGCTCAGGCTGGAGGCCACAAGGCACACGCACATCAGCGCGGACTTGAGCATGCGCTTATAGTTGGGGTGGCGCGGCTTCAAAGTGGTTGAGTCTCCTTTATTGCGCCCGGGGAACTGCTGGGAATGAGAAAGGGCAAGCTACAAGGCACACATTAATGCGCCCTTGCTAGAGAACGGCGTCGCAGCCGCACAGGGTATGATACTTTATTTGGCGCGTGGCTGTCAATGATTTTTATGAGGCGCAGGGCAGGAAAGCGGCGGTAAGTCCCTGCCTACGGCCGCGTCCAGGTCGTCTAGTGAAGGCCGACCACTTGCCCTTGCTCGTCAATATCGACGTAGGCTCCTGCGGGGTCCGAGGGGAGGCCCGGCATGGTCATCATTTCGCCGCAAAGTGGATAAACAAAGCCCGCGCCCGAGGAAAGTCGCACGTCGCGCACAGGCAGGGTGAAACCACGGGGCCGCCCCTTTAGCTTGGGGTCGTGTGAGAGCGATAGGTGGGTCTTAGCCATGCAGATTGGCAGGTTGGCGTGCCCCATCTGAGTGATCGTGTTGATGCGGGCCTCTGCCGCTTCCGAGTACTCCACCCCGTCCGCCCCGTAGACCTGCGTTGCGATAGCGTGGATTTTCTCCTTGATGCCTAGCTCCAGGGGATAGAGGAACCGGAAATCGGACCCTTGCTCGGTGGCCTCCACGACTGCCCGCGCCAGGTCTGCGGCCCCGGCACCCCCATCGGCGTAGTGGGTTGTGGGGACGGCCGCGTGCGCGCCCGCCTGTGTCGCAGCGCGCTCTATCGCCGCCCATTCTGCCGCAGTGTCGGTGGGGAAGGCGTTGATCGCTACTACGGCGGGTATGCCCATGCGCCGCACGTTCTCTATCTGCGCTACGAGGTTGTCCATGCCTTCTTCCAGCGCGGGCAGGTTCTCGCTGGTAAGGCCGGGGTCCAGGGGCTTGCCCGCTACGATCTTAAATCGCCCCGAATGAGACTTGAGCGCGCGCACGGTGGCGACAATTACCGCCGCGTCAGGCTTGAGGCCGCTGGTGCGGCACTTGATGTCGCAGAACTTCTCGAAGCCCATGTCAGCGCCAAAACCGGCCTCTGTGATAAGGTAGTCGGTGCTCTTGATGCCAATGTAGTCGGCAAGTATGGACGAGTTGCCGTGGGCGATGTTGGCGAACGGCCCGCAATGCACGAGGGCGGGCGTGCCTTCGAGCGTCTGCATCAAGTTCGGCTTGATTGCGTCCTTGAGAAGCACCGTCATCGCCCCGGCGGCGCGTAGCTGTTCGGCGGTTACGGGCTGCCCGTCCGCGTTCTGTGCAACGGTAATTCTGCCAAGCCGCTCGCGTAGGTCGAAAATGTCCTTGCAGAGCGCGAGAATAGCCATCACCTCGGAGGCCACCGCGATGTCGAAACCACTCTGCCGGGGCACGCCGTTGCTCTTGCCACCCTGCCCCTTCGTTATCTCCCGCAGGGAGCGGTCCAGCACATCCATAACGTGCCGCAGCTCGATTCTCTCCAGGTTGATATTGAAGGGGTTGCCGTGGAATATCGAAGCGTCGAGGAAGGCAGAGAGCAGGTTGTGCGCGGCGGCCACCGCGTGGATGTCGCCTGTCAGGTGGAGGTTCATTTCCTCCATGGGCACCACCTGGCTGTAGCCGCCTCCCGAACCTCCCCCTTTGATGCCGAACACGGGGCCGAGGGATGGTTGGCGCAAAGCTACAATGGCGTGCTTGCCAATGTGGTACATGCCCTGCGCCAGGCCGATTGAGGTGGTCGTCTTGCCCTCGCCCAGCGGAGTGGGAGTGATGGCCGTCACGACGATATACTTTGCATCGGGCTTGCCGCTGTTGCGCTCTATGACTTCTAGATTGATCTTGGCCTTGGTGCTGCCGTAAGGTTCTATGTCCTGCGCGCCGAGGCCCATCATGGCGGCTATTTCCTGGATGGGCTTCAGTTTGGCGGCGTGAGCTATGGCTAGCTCGTTGCGTTCCGGTTGTGTTGCGGTCATTCAGTCTCTCTTCATTGAGGATAGGCGTCCGTCAGGAGGTGACGCCAAAATAGCGTTTGATAGCTTGCAAAGTGTTGCGCAGGAGCATGGCGTTGGTCATTGGACCTGTCCCGCCGGGCACGGGAGTGATGGCTGAGGCTCGCGCGGACGCTGGCTCGAACTGCACGTCGCCGGTCATGTGGCCTTCAACTATGCTGGCCCCGAAATCGAGAACGATAGCGCCCGGCTTGATGCAATCGCCACGGATGAACTCGGGCTTTCCCACCGCCGTGGCTACGAGGTCCGCTTGAGACACCAGCCCTTCCAGGTGGCGCGTGTGCGAGTGGGCTATAGTCACGGTGGCGTTGCGGGCGAGCAGCAGTTGAGCGAGCGGCCGACCCACCACACCACTCCGCCCCACTACCACAGCGTTCAGTCCTTCGAGCTTGATACCGTAGTAATCGAGCAGCGCCATGCCACCTGCCGGGGTGGCTGGAACGTAGCCTTCCAACCCAAGTGAGAGGTTGCCCACGTTAACCGGGTGCAGTCCGTCTACGTCCTTGTCCGGGTTGAGCACGTCCACGAGCGCGTCCAGGCCGATATGCGGCGGCAAGGGCATCTGCACAATTATGCCGGCGATCTCAGGCAACACGTTCATGCGTCCTACCTCAGCCTGGAGCATGGCCCTAGACGCGCCGCTGTGTAACTCGTGGATGGTGACGCCAATGCCCACTTCCGCGAAAGCTTTGCTGATGCGCCCGGTGTAGCTTATGGATGCTGGATCGGCCCCAACGCGCAACACGCCCAGCCCCGGTAGCAGGCCGAACTTTGCCTTCAATGCAGCGGCCTCGCGTGCGTATTGCTCGCGCATCTCACGGGCCACCGTCCGCCCATCCAGCAGGAGCGGGGTAGGCGTTACTTCCGTGTCCTGCTCGGCCCGTGTGTCGGTCAATTCTGCCTCTGGCATTGATAGAGTCATAGTCAGACCTGGCTCCACTTATATAGGGCTACGCTTGTCTAGACCGCCGCCGGCTCATTTGCCGGTTCGAGGGCCTGCTGGGATCGTGCGGCAGCCTCCAGGTGGACGAGGGAATTGAAGAACAACTGGGAGCTTTGACCGCGCTGGTGGTCGGCCAGCACGGCTGTAATCCCGGTGTTGCCCATCCCCGCCTGCTTCATGCGCTCGGTGTCGGCTAAGTCCCAGCCGTTTAGAGCGGACAACAGAGAGCGTATCGCCATGCCATGCGACACGACGATGATGGCTTGCCCCCTGTGTGCCTCGGTAGCCTGCATGTACCATCCGTGTACCCGCGCCCGCACCTCGGGGATGGTTTCGCCACCCGGCAGCCGGAACTCGTTGGCTTCCCTGTGCCAGCGGGCCAGTTGGCCGGGGTACCGGTCCTCTATTTCGGTGGTGAGTAGCCCTTGCCAGTCGCCTGCATTGATCTCTCGCAGGGCCCCGACACGTTGTGGCACCAGCGCGAGCCGCTCCCCTATTGGTATTGCGGTTTCATAAGCACGCATCAGGTCACTTGTATACAGTGCAACGAAATTCAATCCTTGACCATCTAGCCAATTAGCCACATACTCTGCTTGTGCGTGTCCCTCCGCGCTCAACGGCACGTCTAACTGGCCCTGAAAACGCCGTTCCAGGTTCCATTCCGTCTGCCCGTGCCGTACCAGGTAGACCAGTGTCTCATCAGATCCCAGAAGTGTTGGGCCGCTTATGGCTGGTGGCGTTTGTGTGGTGCTGCTCATATGCGCTCAGGATTGGTCGAAAGCGGCAGGCGTCTCCAGTAGTGGTCGGTGCGGTATACCGGCCGCCAACCCATCTTAGTATAGAGGTTTCGCGCGGCAGTGTTTTGGCTCTCCACAAAGAGAGTGGCACTTGTCATACCAACAGAGGCGAGGTACTGGAGCGTATGCCGCACAAGGGCCTCCGCTATGCCCCTCCCCCGGTGAGACGGCAGCACTCCCACGGTGCCGATATAGCCGATGGGCTGCCCGCCTATGTAATCAATGCGCGAGCGGGTTGTGCCCACTTCAAGCCCCCTTTCGCGGTCAACGGCGAAGAAGTAGCCCTGGGGTGATACTCCTTCCTCGGATAGTTGCAGGACGATCCCCTCGGCCGTAGCGGGTTCGTTGAAGGTGTCCCGTATGATCTGCGCCCAGCGTGGTGCGTCGTGGTCGGGGTCACCGAACGACCTGCAATCGATGCCCGCAGGCCACCGGGCGGGAGCTTGCTTCTCCAGCTCGTCTATACGCATCTGCCAGTAGCTCGACTCCACCCTAAAACCGCGCCGCTCCAGGAAGCTGCTGCACTCGGGCCGCGCCACGCCGGACGTGATGAACACGGGGGTAGTCATGTGCGGCACACCCGACTCGCGCGCCCTGGCCTCAACCAACCGGTAGAGCGCACCCCCCAGACCCTTCTGGCGGTGCTGCGGGTGAACTCCTATCTCGAAGCTCAAGCGGGACACGCCGTGCGCGTAACGAAACGCCTGCGAGAAAGCTAGCAACTCGCCGTCCGGTCCGGGTAGCACGCTTACGTCGTTCAGCGGGACCACCCCTCGGCGCTTCCACCGCGTCAGTATGTCTTCGTCCGCCGGAGGGGTAGCCGGGGGCCAAGCCTCGGCCACGGTAAGGAGTTGTCTCAGTTGGGGCAAGTCGTCGGGGCTGTAGGGCCTGAGCCCTTTTAGAACGCCGTCCATCAAACGTCCAAACAATCGTGGGTGTGCGCCGTATAGGTCGTGCGCCAATATTCATTGTAACGCATTAAGCATGAAAGCCGCAGGGGATCACAATGTCCCTGCGACCTCCGACGGGTAGGTAACGAGCTAGAAGTCGCGCTTGACCACGAAATCAGCTAGGTCGATTAGCGACTGCCTGATGGGCACGTCGGGCATCATGGTGAGCGCCGCCTTGGCCTCTTCCACGTACCTGACCGCTTCCGAGTGCGCTCGCTCGACCGCACCCGACTCGTTCACCAGGGTAATGGCCTGTTCCACCAGGCTTTCGGTGCGCTCTTCCGTCTCTATCACCCGCGTTACGATGTCTCGTCCTGCCTCGCTTGCCGTTTCGAGGTAATACATGGTGGGCAGCGTGACCGTACCCTGGCGGAGATCGCCACCGGCGGGCTTGCCAAGCTGCTGCGTGGTGGACCTGAAATCGAGGATGTCGTCTACGATCTGGAAGGCCATGCCCACCTGCTTGCCGTAGTGCCGAAGGCTCTGCACGTGCTCCTCGGGCGCGTCAGACAGTACAGCACCCAGCTCGCCCGCCGCCGCGAAGAGCACAGCCGTCTTGGAGTAGATGCGCTTGTAATATTGCTCTACGGAGCGCGGCACGTGGTGGGTGGAGAACTTTTGCTCAATCTCACCCTCACATATGGTGACGAGTGAGTCCGCGAAGATGCGGGTGGCCCGCTGCTTGCCGCCCATCGTGGAGAGCACCGCCGACTTGGCGAAGATGTAGTCGCCCACCAGAACGGTCGTGCCGGGGTCAATCAGCGAGTTGAGCGTGGGCAATCCGCGCCGCACCAGGGCCTCGTCTATCGTGTCATCGTGTATAAGGGTGGCGGTGTGCAGCAACTCGATGGCCGCCGACATCGGCAGCAGACGCTCCAGGGCGTAATCGTTGAAGCGAGCGGACATAAAAAGGATAGCAGGCCTGAGCCGCTTGCCGCCAGCCGCGATGATGGCCTCAATCATGTCGTTGAGCAGAGGATTGTCGAGCGTGCTGATGGAGCGTAGGAGGTTGTCAATGCCGGCTATGTCCGCGGCTACGGGCTGCAGGATATGCTTCAGACTGAGACTTGAATTGGGTGCGGTGTAGGTTGTCATAGGATCCACGCTCTCTGCGACATAGCTTGATGCCTAAACGCTCACTATGAGTATAGCAAGCCGCAGAAAGATTGTCAAGATTATCACAATCTTTTGCTGCCCTTTGCCTGCGCGGCATGAGCCGTTATAATTAGTAGATTCCGGGGTGAAGTGGCTGCCTAAGAAAAAGTGGCAATTACGCGAGTTCTACTATGCTGGCTGAAAAGTACCAAGTAACAACTTCCATGCCCAAGAACGGCTACGACTGGCGAAAGGAGCCTGTGGGGCTATACCTGCACGTGCCGTTCTGCGAGTCGAAGTGCATCTACTGCGACTTCAACTCGTACGCGGGCATGGAGCACAAGTTCGAGCCGTTCGTGCGTGCGCTGGTGCGCGACATAGAGCGCGGCGCAAGCTGGGACTTGCCAGGCACGCCCTCCTGCGAAGGGGCGGAGATTACCACTATCTTCTTCGGCGGCGGCACCCCCAGCGTGCTTACACCGGGTCAGATCGGCCGCATCCTAGAGGCGGCTAAGCGCAGGTACCACATCGCTCCTGGGGCAGAGGTGACGATGGAGGCCAATCCAGGCACTATCAGCCTGGAGAAGTTCGAGGGCTACCTGGCCGCGGGCGTGAACCGGCTCAGCATGGGCGTGCAGGTGCTGGACGACCGGATGCTGAAGAAGCTAGGCCGCATACACACGGCCGAAGGTGCCCTGGAGTCGTACAGGCTGGCCCGGCAGGCGGGTTTCGACAACATCAACCTCGACTTCATCTACGGCTTGCCCGGCCAGGACCTACCTCACCTGGAGTCGGTGATGGACCGGCTGCTGGACGTGGATCCGCTGCCCGACCACCTGTCGTGCTATTCGCTGATTGTGGAGGAGAACACGCCCCTCTACACGGGTGTGGAGCGCGGCCTGATCTCCGTGCCGGAACAGGACGCAGTAGCCGACATGTACGAGCACATCTGCGCGCGGCTACCGCAGTCAGGCTACACGCAGTATGAAATCTCGAACTGGAGCCGTGGCAAGCCTTGCGCTCACAACCTGGTCTACTGGCACGACGGACGCTACTTGGCTTTCGGCCCCGGCGCGAGTGGCTACTGGGGCGACATGCGCTACACGGCGCTCCTCAGCCCGGGCGAATACATCAGGAACGTCGTGCAGGGTGGGAGCGTCATCTCCGAACGGACCCCAGTGTCACGTGAGGACGAGATGTCTGAAGTGATGATGCTCGGCCTGCGCTTGAACGAGGGTATCAGCCTGGACTATTTCGAGGCACGCTTTGGCGTACCTCTGGCAGAGGTCTATGGGCAGGTAGTAGCAGAAGTAACAGGTCTGGGTCTGCTCGAAGAGGTAGATGGGTGGCTGCGGCTTACAGAGCGCGGTAGGCTCCTAGGCAATGAAGTGTTCGCAAGGTTCATCTAGCAGCCGTCAGTCTGTAAAGGGCAGGAGGAGCAATAGCCATCTGCTGGGTAAGTAAGGAGCGTCACACCGGCTGAACCGAGCGCGGCACGCACACGGCAGACCGGCAACCCTATTACCGTAGTGCGGCAGCCTTCTACGCGCTCCACAAGCCTGCCCCCAAGCCCCTGCAAGGCATACCCCCCGGCCTTGTCCATCGACTCGCCTGTCGCAAGGTAGTCCTCCAACTCCTGATCGTGGAAGGCTCGCATCACGACCCGCGCGGTGACTACTTCTTGGTGCACAGTGGATGCACCCTCCTGCTCTATGCGCAAAAGCACAAACCCGGTCACCACGTAGTGCTCGCGGCCTCGGAGTAAGTAGAGCATGTCGCGGGCATCCTGTACCGAGGAAGGCTTGCCCAGGACTCTGCCAGGGGCTACGACTATGGTGTCAGCCCCGATTATCAGCGTACCCACGGCCATACGGTCCCGGTGCTGGTGGACCACATCGACCGCCTTGCGCCATGCCCACAGCCGAGGCTCGCTTTCAGAGGGCAGCGCGAACGGCTGGGGCAGGTCTATAGGCTTCAGTTTCCAACGTGGCAGCCGTTCGTGTCCTTCTTCCTCGGCGGCGCTGCTTAGCACCTCAAAGTCCGGAACGAGACGCGCGAGCAACTCCCGCCTTCTTGGGGAACCGGAGGCAAGTACGATTGACTGCTCGTCCTGTGGGTGCTCAGGAGTAGACATAACCATGCACATGCTGAAGGTCGAAGTGCTGCTAGTTCAGGACTGAGCTTAGCGACCCAGGCGCTTGAGGGCGAACATGACCATCTCTTCCGTGGCGAGTTCGTGGTCCTTGGGGAGGGCGGAGAGGGCACCCTGGATTTCAGCGGGGCTGTAGCCCAGGTTGGTCAGGGCCTCCACTACCTCGCTGGCGGCGGAAGGGCTGATGGCGACCCCGGAGGCGGCAAGGATGTCGATCTTGCCCTTCATCTCCAGCACCATGCGAGAGGCCGTCTTACGACCGATGCCGGGCACCCGCGTAAGGAGGTCCACGTTGCCGGAGGCGATGGCGTTCTCAAGGGCTTCCACGGGCATGGTGCCCAGGATCGAGAGCGCTACCTTCGGTCCGATGCCCGTAACGGTGAGAAGCTGCTCGAACATGCGCAGGCTGCGCTCGTCCGAAGTGCCGTACAGGGCTATCTGGTCTTCACGCACATAGTGGTGGGTGTAGACGCGGGCCGTCTCGCCCACTTGCCCCACGCCGGTAACGGTGGTGCCGGGCATGAAGACCTTATAGTAGACCCCGCCCACGTTCAAGACGATGTGGTCCGCCGCGAGCGTGGCGATCTTGCCCTCAAGTCCTACTATCATCTGTCAGCCGCCTCTAGCTCGTGCCCGTTCTGCGGGTTGTTGAAGTTGTCGTGCGAGGGGTCCTGGTGCGAGTGCGGGGGCGTCCCGGCTCTTGGGGCACCGCTCCTTCTTCGGCGGTTTGTCGGCGGAGTGGCTTGGCCTTGGCGGGAGCGTCGTCCTCGCTGGTACCTATCTGCTCCGGGAGGAGGTTGGGTACGTAGCCCGCGCCGCGCAACTCCTTAGCCAGTCGCTGCCACGCGTCCTCTCGCGCGCTTTCAGACACACCCGGCAGGTTAGCAATAGCCGTAGTGGGAGACAGCCGCAACAAGACCATGCGCCTCGTCTTGCGCGAGGCCAATAGCTCGTCCAGCACCGACGGGTCGTCCACCTGGATGAGGGTCACACGCTGGATGGTCAAACGCTTGAGCATGCGCGCCCAGTCGGCTATCGAGTGGGCCACATTCTGCGGTAATGCCTTGCCGGTGTTCGTGTTGAGGAAGCTCGTGATTTCCTCAGGCGACATGCCGGCCTCGACAGCCCGCATGACGCTCTCCTTGTTGAGGGCGTAGACGCTCACGCGGTCGTGTCGCACCAGGTCGGCCATGCGGAGCAGCTTCCAGAGCACGCGGCTGTCGGGGTGTAACACCAGCACCTCGAAGTTGGGTTGCACGAGCAGGGTCTTGCCGGGTCCGGGTGTCGCTTCGGATGCACTAACGGGGTCAAGCAGCGCCCGGCCTTCGGCGGTGACTCTGAAGGAGATAAAGCGCTTCGGCTTGTCCCTGCCCACCTCAACGACCCCCAGCCAGTTTAGCATCGTCTTCAGCATGTCCGCGATGATGCGTCCCTCGATCTCGAACCACTGGCTGCGGAAGCCCTGCAACGCCCTGAGACCGAACCGGCGCACAAGTTCGTCCTGCGGCCAGATGAGGAACGGCTCGGTCATGTGAATCTTGCGCAGGAAAGCGTCGAGGGAGGTCCACTGTCCCACCGGCAGCTCCAGCAGGTGATGCACCAATCGCTTGCGGCCGCCCGTCAGATCGCTGTTCCACCAGTAGATAGTGCCATACGTGGCGGGTTCCGACCACTTCCTGTCCTCTTGCCACAGCCCGTAGAGCCTCCGCCGCTGCGCATCAAACGATAGCCGCGCCCAATCGTCGGCGCGCGAGGTGAGACTCAATGTTGGCTGGCCGCCGTTCTCAGCCTCGCTGGTCTGCACAAGGAGGCCGAGCGACTGCGCCACGTGGACCACCATATCAATATAGTCGCTCCCCGCCTTGAGGTCCTCGGGCTGGAGGAAAGAGTCGTTGATCTTCTTGGCTACGCGCTTGGTGATGCGGGTGTCCTGGAGCGTGAGTTGCAAGTCACCCTGCGCTGCCGTTGAGAGCAACGTAAGTAGGTCCCAGGCCATCTCATAAGGAAGGCGCGCTTCGGTCGAATGCGGGGGCCGAGTCTCAAGCTTGGGCTGCATATACGGTGCAAGCTTGGCCGCGCCGTTGGAGCCTCCGGCAGTGTTGGCGTTCTTCGCAAGGTCGGTGGGCACGAAGAGATAGCGGCGGTCGCCCGCCAGCACGTCCCACACCAATGCGCGCTGCACCAGGGGTATGAGGGCCGATCTTAGCTCCCGCTCGTCCCAGCCAAAGTGCTTCCTAGCGCCGGCTGCCGTGTCTCGCCCTTCATTGCCTTCAAGGTAGTTGAACAGGTTCTGCGACGCCGCCGGCAACTGGGTGAGCAACAACTCGCGGCCCTGTCCGGTCGCCAGGAACTCGCCCATTACCCCAATCAACTCTGACTTGTAGTAGCGGGCGGCCTCGGGCAGCTTCCAGGTGGTGGCAATCCGCTGCACGTCTTCCTGACTCAGTCCGTCCAGGAGTGTAGCGAACGATTCCTCGAAGGGCGCAGTAGTAGCATACTGTCGAGCCTCTTCTATAACCTCGCGAAGGACTTTGGCACCCTCGGTCGAGATCGAGACTACTCTGCGGCGCGTAGCTTCGGGTTGGGTGCGGGTTGCCCACGCGTAGAGGTTGTCGCCCGAGGAGACGACCCTGCTGCCCCGGACGAGGGCTTCGTCCACGTCAATGAGTCCCGCGCGGCGCACGCGGCCCAGCAGTTGTTCGACCTCATCGGGGGGGCGGTCAAGTTGGGCAGGAAGTTCGTCCGCCAGCGCCAGCATGTTGCGCTGGTTGAGAAGCCAGCCCACGAATGAACGTTCCTCGGGAGAGATGCTTTCCCAGACGCCGCGCACCGCCGAACGGTCCATCATAGTGTGATAGACCGCAATGGCGAGGTCATTCTGAGACGGGTTAGGATCACGAGTGAGCGTGCCCCAGGTGGCTGCTATAACGCGAAGCTCATCAAAGGGCCTGCTCATCAGCCTTCCAAGAAGGTTCTTCATACTTCGGACATCGCATCCTGGTGTTCGATTTGCGCGCACGGTCATTGTGCAGCACGATTCTAGACTATACCTAATGGTGGGGGGGTTGTCAAATTGCCGCTGGCTCTTGAAGGCTCTCGCCGTGTGTTGGGTCTCACAAAGAATGAGAATCGTAACATGAAGTTTGAGAATCTGTTTCACAGAGTTTGAGAATCAGAGAACGAAAAGATTGAGAATTCCCTACTCCGTCTGTCAGGTCCACCCTCGTTTACGTGCTGGGCGCTGGTTTCGATCAAGCTTAACATCTTACATGACCGAGCGGTCAATCTACCGCCCCGCTAGGATAGCCTAAGACGGGACAGGGGCGAAGCTTCAACCCGGAATTTAAGCTGATGGTTGTAGGCCAAGTCCTCAGGGAGGGGAGTTTAGCACAGGTCTGCCAGGAGCACGGTGACGCAGCTGCGTCGCCGAAGCACAAGAGGAACCCGCGAATGTACCAGTGGCAGTGACCGCCTGAAGGTCTAAACGTAAGGCTGTCTTACCAAATGCCCTGCACATGCCAAGGTAGCGAGAAGACTACTCCAAGTTCTTCACCATCTACCGCATGAGATTGGACTGTGCTGTAGTACGAACATTATTTCTACAGGAGGATACGACGATGAGCGGCAAAGGTAGCAGACGGTAAGGAGCTTCACTCAGGTGCTGGGTGAGAATCTCTCTGTGGTGCGTCTCACGGGCGACAGGCGTGAGCGTAGCGCAGACGTGCTGGTAAGCACCATTCAACACTTGGCAGCGGGTGAGCGCTATCGTCGCTGGCCTAGCGACTCAATTGGCGTGATATTCCTTGATGAATGTCACCGCTCCTACTTCGGAGAGTGGTACGGTATTGTCGAGCACTTCCGCACTGCCGGGGCAAAGATTATTAGCCTCACGGCCACCCCCTCTGACAAAGAGACCAGCAATACAGATCGCTATTTTTCCGATGATGGCGTCCAGCGTGGCCCAGTGTTCAGATACACGTTCCGGCAGGGTGACGAAGATGGCATCCTTGCCAACGCTCAACACTACAAGTTCTTCACTAACGTAGACTTGCACGGCGTACAGTACATGGGCTTCGATTTCGAGCCGGAAGCGCTTGGTCGTACGGTAGACGTGCCCCAACGTAACGAGTTGACTGCCACGAAGTATTTCGACATCATCAACAGTGTCGAGCCGACATAACTAGGCAATCTCTGAGTATGACCAAGCCATGAAGTTGGATACCAATGCTAGTAGCGTATACATTAAGAGGGGGCTTTCTTACGATCGCAAGGGCGACTACGACAAGGCTGTTGCAGATTATATGCGTGCAATTGAACTCACCCCGAACGATACTACAACTTATAGCTATTTATAGCTATCGAGGTTTGGCTTATGGCCGCAAAGAGAAGTACGATGAGGCTATCGCTGACTTCCTGGAAGCGATTAGGTTGATTCCGAATTACTTACCTTTACCTGAATTTGCTCCAGAGTTCGGCTACGAGTGGCAGACCTAATCCTACCTTTGGCCAGTCACCGCCGGCAAAGGATCAAGCAAGGTGATATCCAGAGTCTGTGCCATCAGGTAGCCAAGGATGCCGTGGATTTGTTCCAGGTGCTGCTGTTCTATTTGAGGGCGGTACGAGGATCGCGCGGGTTGTAAAGCATGCGAAATGTTGATAAGCTGTACCAATGCGTCAGCCTCCTTCTGAATTCTATCGATGGTCGAAAGTTCCCCAATAGATGCCAGCAGAGCATCCGCAATCGGCAAAAGATCTTGCAGGTTCCGTGCATACACTGCGTAGCAGAATTGCCGTATCGCGGCAACGCCTCGCACATTGAGCGGCGCGGACCATACGTACTGCTCCACTTGCTGTAGCCGACGCCACAAGCCGGGCGCGGGCTGCCCATGCCTAGCCGAACGCCCATTCAACCACAACGTACTGAGAACTTCGACATGCAAGCTCCTGAGAGCCCGTCTTGCCGCATTGTGAAGCAATTCAACTGCCTCTTCACGCCGGGGGTTGCGTGCACGATTCAGCATAACTATAGCTATCAGCGCAGAACGTAGGGACATTTCGGGGGCTTGTAGATTACGGCGCATCCAGATGACCGACATAGGTATGCCGCTTCCAGGCTGGTCGTCTCTATAAGCGGCGTGGAGCATCTGTTGCAGAGTCACTATTGGACATGTCAGCAGGTTGAACTCTGGCTCTCTTTCTGAAACACTGTGTTGGGCGAGTGCATCACTTGGAAGCTGACTTGATAACGGATCAGTATGTTGTAGGACGTTCCCAATTGTGGAAGGTAAGTCGAACCTAAGTCTGCGGGTTTCCAGGGGAACCACCGTGATTTGGTAGGTGTCATTCTCATCAACACTAAGTTGCTCTACCTCGACTGCAAAAGGACCGAGAGCACCAACCCACATACCAGCCCCATGAGCATAATCTGATCTGTACTCCATAATTACCTGTGTTACAGTGGATCTCACCAGGTAACGCCGAGAAGCGTCCTGGGCCATTTCATTGGGAGAACCATCTGCTGAATCTAGCAGCTCGACGGTAAGCTCCCGACCGGGTTGCAGGCTGTTCAACTCATGTGCTGCATCCTTTGCAGCCGTCACAGAAATGAATGGAGTGTTGCCAGAGCTGAGCATCTGCCGAACTCTAAGCAGCCTAGGGTGTTCTGAAACGAATACGGCAGTCAGCTGATCGAGCGATAGAGATGTCCATGCAGCGTGGTTCGCCGGCAGCCAGTGTAGAGACAGGGTTTCAACGTTCAGACAAATCAGTCCCCGAGTGGTGGTTGTACTGCTGGGTAAGCCGACGCTCGCGACTGGTGCAACTGTGATTTCTGGATCCTCTGGCGTGCCTATGCCTGAAAATAACTGACCGCTACTCTCTCTTAGGAGCCAGATTTCCTGCCCGCTGTCTCGCAAGATTTCTATAGCCGTCTCATAGAGTTCAGGAGGTAGCCCATTGACGATGCTATTGGGCGGCAGCTTCCATATTGTACTCCCCGAGTGCAATAGTACCGTTTGCCCATCGACCATACCGAGAACATACGCTAGGGAGAGGGTCCCCGGAGGAGGGTTCGACCTGCTGTCCTGGCGACGACGTGAGACAAAAACTTTCCCATAACTTAGGCTTCGCTCAACAGTGAATGGTAGGGTACCTCCAGTCGCAACCAGGACTTTTTTTAGTCCTTGTAGATTGAATTCGTATTTACCCGATTGTCTTCTGGTGAGGATGAGTTCCTGCAGAGCGCTTGTCGCCCAGACCTCTGCCCTCTCGTATTCAGGCTGTACATCTAGATCAGGAAAGCCCACGATACTGGGTACACCATCTTTATCCACTTGTAGCAACACAACGTCGTCTTGTGAAGGTAAGGTATCGCCCATACCTTGAAATGTGTTGTCAGGATGCAAGGCTATTAGCGAGGCATCGTTTATAGGTGTCTCCGCCGGAATTGTAAGTGTATACTCAGCGGCTCCAAGCAACAGGGCACCTGTCTCAGGGTCATGGTCGAGTACCGGGAGAATGCAGCGCCTTCCTGCCAGTTGGTTGCGCGTTCCAGGTCGCCAACTGCGAAGCGCGATGTAGTCCATTTCAAACGTGGGTCCCTCGATAAGTTTCAGCTCAACCATGTCGCCAGGCGCAAAGGCTCTCCAATTCAACCTGGCAAGAGAATGCCGTCTGCTACCCGCTTCTTTCACCACAAGCTGCCCCGGCAGCTCCGCGATACGACCAGGGACCAATTCTATCCACAGGCCACTCTCGCTAAGTCCGGCAACGGGGTAGGTTGCAGTCAGCTCCGGTTTTTCTCTCAAGGAAGCGATAATTTCCTCCACCGGAAAACCCAGCTGCCTCAAGTCCGTCGGCGCTCTGAAGCGCAGGCGCATGGAATTTCCCACAAGCTGGAAGAAGAGCGGACCTGTGAATACATTGGTGCTCGACAGTTCCTCGGTTACAACCTGGTTCTCTGACCAGAACCCCGTCTTCTTATCATGGTACTTCCAATGCTCCACTTGCATACGTTTAGCGATTGTGGTTGCTGGCCCATCTTCAAAGGACAAGAAACGCCATTCCAATGGAAGCGAACTCTCGATGGCACCAGCACTACTAGCATTGCTCAGTGGTAGATAACTAATAGTCAGCCCTTCGGTCGCAATCTGTAACCTGCCTGCTGGAAACTGGTCGTCGGGCAAACCTATCCTAAAAGTCCCTGTCCTATAATCTCGCCCCAGCCGCACAATCTTCGGATGCGCGGTATTCATGAGCTTAAGGAAGTCTTCCAGACCTCCCTCAGACCAGTTGGTGATAGAGGCGTCATATGTCCCCGGTGCTGCTGAGATGCCTGGAAGTCCACCTATTGTGAAAAGAGGCTGCTTCCAAGACGGAGCACGATTACCGAACGCTGTCAATGCCAGGGGTCTTAGAAGGCTGTCCTTTGGCAGCGCTACGGCAGGTCGCGTGGCATTGGTAATGTAGTAAGCGTGCGAGTGCGCCGCCTGGATGACCTGATACTCACCCGAATCCGCAGCCTTCACAATGCCGACTACGGTCCCGCGTACCCGCTCGGCTGGCTCCACTTTAACATTAGCCAGCGCAATACTGACGAACACCCCTGGTCGCAACTCGACTTGTAAGTGTTCGTTATCAGCTTCAATCGTGACTATAGCCGCTAGTAAAGCACCAGCAGCGCTGACCAGTTCCCGCGCCAAGACATCGATCTGACGGCTGGGCATTCTCTCTATCATGGAGACGTGCACCCTATCTACTTCTGACTGCGCCAAACGTACAGTATCCCTATTTACACGCACCAAGAGTATGCGATTCGACAACCTATTTGCCTCTGAACTCTGCGATATGCGGTACAACAGGTCCTCTCGGGCTGAGAAGTCACGTCTGAGCAGCAGTATCTGCGCCCTGAATTCGGGTCCAATTCCGCTGTCCACTCTGGTAAGCGCATCTGAGAGTTTTAGCCGCAACGCAATGTCATTATCTAGAGGTTTGATATTGACGGCCTCAAGAAAGATCAGTTCTCCGTCACTGATACCATCTTCATTGGTGTGGGACCGCATCGTAATAGGCACACGCTCGAAAACTACGCTCTTTCCACGAGACCGTTTGAAC
>JALZHI010000244.1 GCA_030913985.1 Chloroflexota bacterium
CCGCGTTGCAGTGGGTGAGCACGTTCATGCCGTCCTTCAGCAGTTCCGCGCCATATTCCCCCATGCGCAGATTAGCGGCCTCGTTCTCCTGGTCCAGGCGCTGTGCTTCGGCGTGGACTGCCTGCCTGATGGCCTCCGCACCTCTCTCACGAGCCTGGCGCGCGGCCTCCATGACCGTATCGAGCGCCCAGGGGAGATTGACGGCGGTGGGGCGGGTCTGCCGCAGCACCCGTGCGGCCTGTTCCAGGTCTTGCAGCATTGTTTTAGGGTCGCTCGCGCTCGAAAGATGGGCGGCGAGCGCAAGACCGTACGCGCCGGCAAGCCCTATAGCGGGAGCGCCGCGTACCTGGAGCTTCAAAATGGCCTCTGCAAGTTCGCTTATGGTGCGGCAGTCGAGGTATTCCAGGTGGTGAGGCAGGCGGGTCTGGTCCACCAGGCGGACAGCGCCGGAGGGGAGCCATTGCACTGGAGGAGGCACAACATGCGAGGTAGTAGGGCCGCGCTCAGCGCCTTCTTGTTCTGCTTGGTTTGTCGGTACCGTATGTAACATCGCTTTTCGCCAGCCCATATAGCAATCAGATGAAGCGAGGGCACAAAAAAAGTTCCCTCGGCACGAGAGAACTATCAGCAAGCAGCGCAATTGTTGCTGTGGTCTCTCATCTTTCAGGCTTTCGCCTGCCGGATTTGGCACCGCCGGCCTGGGTTATTACGCCTCAGACCCGGTTGCCGGGCTTCACGGGGCCGATCCCTCCGCCCATCTGGATAAGAGTCAGGTATAGGGTTTTTGTCACCAAACGGAATAATATCACAACCGCCAGGGGGTGTCAAGCAAAGGGATGATGAGGCACGCCGGGTCATGGACTTCATATGTAGAGGTCCAGCCGGTCGTACAAGGCAGCGGCTACAACCTACGGTTTTCCACCATCGCAGGCATAACTGCCCCTTGTTGCGGTGAGGCCGGGGGGCTGCTAAACTATGCAGCTAGCAGAGGCAGGTAAATCACCCCGTATGCGGACCTGTGGCATGTTGGTTTCCTGCATTTCTGCTCCGAAGTGAGTTTGAAGACAGGTAGTTGGTTACCGGGCGTAAGGCAGACATATGGGCCAAGCAAGGAGCGAATCCAGATGGTTGACACAAGAATGAGAGCACCTATTAACTTGGTGCTGATTACGCTGTTTACTCTGTTATTTGTTGTGAGTTTATTGGCTAATTCGGCACGAGCGGCAGCACCGTCAGACACTAAGGGCGAAGAAAGTTCCCCACAAGCCCCAGAGGTGGCGAGCTTCGTGTATCATCAGCAGTCTAATAGCCCTACTGGCGAAGGCTGCGGCAACTACGTGATCGACCCGGACCGTGCCGCCGATACTGGCTGGCAGGCATTTAGCACCGGATATGCGCTGCAGTTCAGGTCGGAGTTCCAGGCCAACGCGAACCAATGGCGTGTCTACTACACCACTGATGGCTCGACCCCCGGCGGCTCGTTTGGTGCGCCGTTCGGGACTTCGCAGGTGGTGGCGGGCAACAGCGTATGCACCTTCGCCGACGACACCCAGGGCGGCCAAACGGTGGAAGTCATCTCCGCCGGCATCCCGGCGCAGTCACCCGGCAAGACGGTCAAGTACATCATCTCGGCCTGGCATTCTAGCGGCGGTGGTGAGGTGTTCGCCAACAGCGGCACGTGCCCTGGTTGCACCTCTTGCACCCAGTCCACCTGCGCCACGCTGTTCCAGTACAACGTGATCGCGGGCGGGCCAACGGTCACACCCACACCTATCGCAGCCGCGAGTCCCACACCTCTTGGTGGGGGCTGCAACATCAATGGCCGCTTCACCGACGTGCCCGCGGGCAGCCCCTTCTACGAGTGGGTGGAGTGCCTCTACTGCCGGGGCGCGATCAACGGCTACGAAGACAACACCTTCAGACCCAACGCGCTGACCACACGTGGGCAAATCGCCAAGATTGTAGCCCTGGCGTTCAGCTTCGGTGCCGCCGAGCCAGCGAACAACACCTTCACCGACGTGCCTCCCGGCTCGACCTTCTACCCCTTTATCGAGTCAATCGCCACGCGTGACATCATCAGCGGCTACCCATGCAGCCCCGGCAGCGCCATTGAACCGTGCGACAGCCGGAGCCGCCCCTACTTCCGCCCCGGCAACAACGTCACAAGGGGCCAGCTTTCCAAGATCGTGGTGATGGCAGGGCAGCAGGCGCTCGGCTGGGCGCTGGCCTCGCCTTCTGAGGAAAATCGCTCGTTCGCGGACGTGTCGGCAGGCTCGGCGTTCTACTCCTACATTGAGACCGCCTTCTGCCACAACATGATAAGCGGCTACCCTTGCGGCGGCCCAGGCGAACCGTGTGACAGCAAGGGCCGCCCCTACTTCCGCGAAGGCCACAACGCCACGCGAGGCCAGATATCGAAGATCGTGTGCACCGCGGTCCGCAACGAGGCGTCCTGCATCACAGCCAGGCCCCAAACCAAGTAGCAGGAAGACGAAACCGCCAAGACGCCAAGAACGCCAAGAACGCCAAGATATATAGCATTGTTCACCGCAGAGACGCAGAGAACGCGGAGATTACGCGGAGAAGAATGGAGGGGTTCTTTGTAGGGCCAGCATCGTACGGTACGATGC
>JALZHI010000028.1 GCA_030913985.1 Chloroflexota bacterium
TTCCTGCACGACGTACTCGCAGCCGGGGTCCAGCATGTCCGGCACAAGGGAGTTGAACGACCAGGGTCCGCCCGCGCCGTGGCAGTCCATCACGACTATCTCCGTGGCCCCGCCCGCCCTGGCCCCGCGCACCGCCGCGTTTATCTCCTCGGTGTAGAGCTTGCGGCACTCTTCGTAAAGCGCCTCCCCGCCCGTCACCTGCTGCCACTTGACGATGCCTGATACGCCTTCCATATCGCTGATGATGATTACTCTCATTGCCTGTGTTTGCCTCCATCAGTTGCACCGATGTAAGTCTTAGGATCAGCACTTCGCGGTGCACTCACGTGCTTTATGCCAATAGACACTATACGGTATGCTGGCCTTTGAGCAAAATGGCTGAGGTGCTTTTTTGAGGAGCGCTTTCCTGCACCTGGGCTGTGCCCTTATCTGCTGGAACTTCCTCAAGTGAACTTTGAAATCTGTTCCAAGTGCTTTTCTCCGTCAATTACTAACAAAACCTAATTGGTGCCGTAAACTGTGGTACAGTTAATAAGAGAAGTGAGAGATTATCCGCAGGGAATATATGAGTGAGTGGCAAGGCCTTCAATACTACATCTTCGGCTGTGCCTTAGTGCTTTACGGGACGCTAGGGTTCGGCTGGATTCTGCTTTACAGAACATGGATGAAAAATTTCCATCGTAAGCCTTTAGCTAGCGTTCGCCAACGAATGATGCTATTTGGTTGGATAGTACTTATGGTCTTCTTGTTCTTCTATACCCTATGGGCAATTCGTATATTTACCCCTTTCTGAGTTTATTTATATAGCATTTGTCAGGCGTTGGTAGGGGAGGACTGAATACAAAGAACGCGATCTCCAGAGATAATTAATGCCACTATTTATCTTATATTACTGTTAATAGCAAGTGACTGCTCTACACCTGATGCAAGGGGCCTCAAATCCGCTGGTACTCCAACAGCATAGAGCACACTTTTGGAAGTGAGGAAGACACGTTGTACGCCGTGAGATAGGCAGAGTGTCCATCTTCATAGCGCTACGGGTAGCATCTGAGATCCTTCGCTACGCTCAGGATGACAGGGGAGGCCTGGTTCTCAAATGGGTTACAGCTTACTTTGGCGTAGTGGGGCCGGGTTGCTATTGCTCTCCGACCAGTGGCAGGGCGAAGTAGAATGTGCTGCCCTCGCCTTCCGCCGATTCGAGCCACACGCGCCCGCCGTGCCGCGTGATGATGCCATGCGAGATGAACAGGCCCAGGCCCAGGCCGCTGTAGTTGGACGTGGATACGTTGCTGGCGCGGAAGAACCGCTGGAACACCCTCGACTGCTGGGTGGCCGGTATGCCCACACCGTAGTCGCGCACCGAGCCGATTACCTCTCCGCCCTCTTGCCAGGCCGCTACTTCAATGTGCTTCTTGTCGCCTGAGTACTTGGTCGCGTTCTGCACGAGGTTGGTCAGGACCTGTTCTATGCGCTGGCGGTCGGCCCCCACCATGAGGGGTTCGTCGGGCAGTTGCAGGTCTAGCTCGAACTCGGGTGACACGAGGGCCTGGTTGCTCGCCACTTCCTCCACCACGGCGCGCAGGTCGAAGTGCTCCAGGTTGAACGTGAGCGTCTGGCTCTCCATGCGCGACACGTCGAGCATCTCGTTCACCAGCCGCGTGATGCGGTTCGCCTGCTCGTTGATGATGGTGAGGGTGCGCGCCAGCCTCGCCCCGTCGTAGGCGTCGATGTTGCGCAGGGTAGACTGCGCGTAGCCCTTGATGGTGGTGATCGGGGTCTTTAGCTCGTGCGAGGCCAGGGCTATGAAGGAGTCCTTCGCCTGATCCAACTCGTGCCGCAGGGTCGAGTCGACTATCGCGCTCAACAGGCCCACTATCTTGCCGTCCGCGTCTCGCACCGGGCGCAGGTGGATATCGCCGTACACCGTCTTGCCGGTGCGGGGCTGGACGTGGGGCACGTCCACCAGGCTTATCATCTCCCCTTGTAGCGCCCGCATGTGCAGGGGCTTGCGGTCCTCGGTGGAGGGGTCTATCTCGTACAACGTGTGGCCCCGCAAGTCAGCGGCGGAGCGCACCCCGGCGATGCGCTCCCATTCAGCGTTGTAGTTAACGACGCGCATGTCGGTGTCGTAATAGACCACACCCACCGGCATGCCTTCGATGATGGTGGCAAGCAGGGAGCGTTGCGCCTCTATCTCGTTCCTCGAGCGTATCTTCTCGGTTACGTCCACCGAGGTAACCAGGAGGCCCATAATCTTGCCTTCGGAGTCGTGTACGGGGCGGATGGCAACGTCTACGTACCTTGGTTCTCCTTCGGGGCCGATGTTTAGTATGCCCTCCCCTTGGTACATCTCCCCCGCAAGCGCGCGCTCGTACAGGTGCCTGCGCTCGTTTGCCTGAGGGTTCACGTCGTAAAGGATGTTCCCCTTGACGTCCTCCAGGCGCAGCCCCGTCAAAGCGAGCCAGGTGCTGTTCACGTCTACCACGCGCATATCGCGGTCGTAGAAAGCGATAGCCACGGGCGTGCTCTCGATGATTAGTTGCAGGAACTTGCGCTGGTCCTCGATTGCCTGGCGCGACATCACCTGCTCGGTCACATCTATGGAGCTGCTCAAGAGGCCCATTATCCGGCCGTTGCTGTCGAACATGGGCCGGTAGCGAATATCATAGTAGCGGTCGTAGCCACCGGGATGCCTGTAGTAGACGCTATGGAGGTCAATCGGCTCCCCTGACAGCACGCGGTCGTGCATCTCCTTGCGTTCCAGGGCCGCCGGGTAGAGGTCGTACACTATCTTGCCTACCAACTGCCCGGCGGTAGCCCGCGACAGCCTCAATTGTTCCGAGTTGACCTCCATGATGCGCATATCGCGGTCGTACAGGGTAATAGCCACGGGAGCGGTCTCCAGCACCGTGCGGAAGAGGCTGCGCTGGGCCTCTATCTCCCGGCGGGCGCGCACCTTCTCGGTGACATCTATGACCGCTGTGAGCAGGCCCGTGACGTTGCCCTCATCGTCACGCATCGGCACGATCGAGGCGTCGATGTAGCGCCCCTCGGGGTGGGCCTGGTTTTCGAGTAACGACTCCTGCATGCTCACTGGCTCTCCGCTCGCCAGTATGCGGTCGGCTACTTCCTGGTACGCGTCCCGGTTGTCGCTATTATCGAACTCCTCCACGCGCCGCCCGATTACCTGCTCAGGGGTATAGCCGGTCAGTTGCAGCCAGGCGTCGTTCACCAGGAGGTAGCGGTTCTCCTTGTCCGAGAGGGCAAGCCCCACCTTGACGTTTGCCACCAGGTTAGCCAATCGCTCGTACTCGCGCCGCAGGAACTCGGCCTGGTCGAGCACCTGCTCCTCCAGACGCTTGCGCTCGGTGATGTCCATCGTCACCCCGCGCATACCGACCGGGTTGCCGTGCTCGTCGTGCATCGTGGCCGAATGGGCCTCCACCCACACGACGCGCCCATCCTTCGTAACCCAGCGGAACTGGTTGGTGCCCGCCCTGCCGCTCTCGAAGGTCTGACGGGCCACGCGCGCGGCCTGCTCCTTATCGTCCGGGTGCACGATAGTCAGCCAGAAGTTGGGGGTCTGGAGCCACTCGTCCTGCGTGTAGCCAAGCAGCGTCTCGACGTAGTGGCTGACGAAGTCTATGCGCTGCCCTTCGGCGTCCGGCAGGCCCCAGGCCTCCCACACTACGCCGGGTACGTTGGCGATGATGTTATCCAGACGTCGCCGCTGCTCCTCGACCTGGGCCAGCAGGCGCACGTTCTCCTGGGTTACCGCCTCGCGCTCGGCTATCTCTATCTCAAGCGCGGCGTTGGCGGCCTGCAACTCGGCGGTGCGCTCGATTACGCGCCGTTCCAGGTCCTCGTTGAGGCGCTTGATAGTCTCTTCGGCCTCTTTGCGCTCGCTGATGTCCTCTACCATGCCGAGCACATACAGGGGCCGCCCGCTCGCATCCCGTACTATCGTGACGGTCAGCTCTATCCAGATGATCTCGCCGGCCTTGGTGATGTAACGCTTTTCGAGCTTGTAGGTGGGTATCTCGCCGTTGAAGAGCTTCTCGGCAAGGGCCAGGTCGGCATCTATATCTTCCGGGTAGGTTATATCCACGAAAGTGAGCGCGGCCAGTTCTTCCCGGGTGTAGCCGAGCATGTCGCAGAAGGTGGTGTTGGCGCGCAAGAACCTGTAGTCGAGGCCAACCATCGACATACCGATGGGCGCGTTGTCGAACGTCTGGCGGAAGAGTTCTTCGCTCTGGCGCAACTCCTCTTCCGCGCGCCTGCGCTCGGTGAGGTCTCTGGTGACCTTGGCGAAGCCACGTAGCTGCCCGTCCTCATAGAGGGGCGTGATAACAACGTTGGCCCAGAAGCGCGTGCCGTCCTTGCGCACCCGCCAGCCTTCGTATTCGAAGCGGCCTTCTTCTACCGCCGTGCGCAAACTACGCTTTGGTTCGCCCCTCTCGCGGTCTTCGGGTGTGTAGAAGATGGAGAAGTGCTTGCCCAACGCCTCCTCAGGCGTGTAACCCTTTATGCGTTGGACGCCGGGGTTCCAGCTGGTGATTACCCCTTCGGGGTCGAGCATGTAGATGGCATAATCGCGCACGCCCTCGACCAGCAGCCGGAAGCGCTCTTCGCTGTGGTGGGCACGCGTTTCGGCCTCGTGCCGCCCCTCGCGGACGTGGGAAGCCTCATCGGGAGCGCGGCCTGGCGGCATGTGTGGCTCGTCTCCGCCGTCGTCAACAGGGGGTGTGTGGCTGTGCTGTGATTGTAGTGACATGCCGTCTTCTTCCGTGTGTGAAGTCAAAAGTGCCGGTACACGCGCAAAGGCAGGGGCGTGTCCCAGGTGTAAAGGGCATACCCAAAGCCGCGCCCGGCTATGTAGCGCAACAGCACTCGTATTCGCCCAGAAATGGCAGCAATATACATGCCTCTGTGCGCATTATATAGCAGCTACACCAGGTCCGGGGAGGGGCGCGGTCAGTCGGGACGCTTGAGCACGCCGATGTAGGGGAGATTGCGGTACAACTGCCGGTAGTCGAGACCGTAGCCGACCACGAACTGGTCGGGGATGGGGAAGCCGACGTAGTGCAGGGGCATATCTATCAGGCGCACGCTTTCACGGTCCAACAGCGTGCAGACGCGCAACGACCTGGGCTGGCGGGCGCGCAGCAGCTTCAGCACGTAGGCCAGCGTGAGGCCGGTGTCCACCACGTCTTCCACCAGCAGCACGTGCTTCCCGGTGATGGGGGTATCGAGGTCCTTGAGCACGCGCACCCCGCCGGAGTTGCGCGTCTGCGGCCCGTAGGAGGAAATGGCAAGGAAGTCCACGCTCACCGGAACGTCCGGGGGCATGGCGCGCATGAGGTCGGCCATGAAAGGTACCACGCCCTTGAGCACGCCCACGAAGTGCACCGGGTCGTCATGCCCGGCACCCATCATCCGGTAGTCCTCGGCTATGCTCCAGGCAAGCTCGCCCACGCGGGAAGCTAGCTCCTCCTCGGAGATGAATTCCTCGATGTCCTCCGGCGTCCAGAGTTCGGCTTCCTCGACCTCCCGTTGTCGCGGTAGCGCAGTCCCGGTATTAAGCAATATCTTCCTGCCTCATCTGCGGCTCCTCGCGTACGACGTGCGAGTCTTCAGCCTCGACTTCGTGCTGGATGTCTTGCAGGGCAACGGGGGCCTCGGCCTCTATCTCTTCGTGACGGATGCCGAACCGCTCCAACAGCCTCTGGTAGTCGCGCCGGTAGAGCAGCTTGATGTTGATTTCGGGGTAGAGAGCGCGGAGGAGGCGCAGCTTGCGGTTCTTGCGGCGCACCAGGGCCTGGCGCATCGTGGTCAGCTCTATATACAGGTCGTACTCGGTCAGGTAGAAATCGGGCCGGAACATCTCGACGGGGCGGCCGTCGCGCCACTGCAACGGAAACTGGTGAGGCTCGTACTGCCAGTCGATGCCGTAATAGTTGAGCAGGCGGGCGAACTCCGCCTCACTGGCATGGTGAAAGTCTATTCCCCCAACCGTGATGATGCCCTGCCTGGTGGTAGCTTCTGTAACATCTTCTGTAGCCGTTTCTGTAGCAGCTTCCGTGATGGCCTCCTCGCTAGCCCCGGCCTCGTCCTCGATACCGGCAACTACTGGTACGTTAAAGCCATTGCCATGCCAGGGCACGCCAAGGGGTGTGGATGCGTCGTTTGTCAGAGGGTCCGAAGCAGAGGGATCGGTGGCGGAGTGGGTGCCGAGGGGTGATGGAGATACGGCCGGAGCGTTGAGGGTTTCCGGGGAAGCCTGGGTATGAGGTGCCTGGTGAGGAGGAAAGATGTCGTTTTCGGGGGGAAGCGCGGTTATTTCACCCTGTATGTGTTTGCCGCCCCCTACCTCTACCGGCCTCTCTTTGTTCCGAGTGGTCCTAGCCTTCGCGTCCCGGCCGCCGGGAGGCGAGTGGCGTTTCGGCATATTGTCAACCCTATTCTAGGCGTCGTAACTCGTATGCGGGTGTTGCCTTTGCGCATCAGCGATGCCTCATTGGCATTATAGCATTCAGTTTATGACAAGTACAAGGTGCTTTTCCACAGGTTTGAAGAAGGGGGAGGCGCATGATGTGCACCAAAAGAGAGGCGTTGTGCTACACCTTACACCTCAGCTAACGAACACCCACAGCACCCACAACCCCGATAGGAAGATGCACCCCACCAGGGAAAGCGCGGCCACGTAGCGGAAGGCACGCGGTTTCTCCATAATCACGCCCAGGAAAATGAAAATGGGGAAGATGATCAGCGTGCGCCGGGGCATATTGACCTCTGGACGCAGGTAGTAGGTGTACATGGTGAGGCTGAGGTTGGCGACTAGCAGCGCCAGGGAGTAAAGCCGCAGCTCCACCGACTTCACCTTCAGCATCACGCCTGTCACCATGGCGATCATCAGCAGCGTGAAGAAGATGTCCATCAGGTTGAACAGGAGCATCGGGTTGTCGGGCGTCACCTGTGCCAGGGCCTTGAGCAAGGGCACGCCCGGAAATTCCAGGATTTGCTGACCGCCCATGTCGCTCGCGCCATTTAAAGGTGCTTTGACGAACAGGTACCGGTACAGGCTGTAAGCCCCGGCAGCCGCCGGTATGAGCAGCAGCCACAGCCACTGCCACGTTTTGAGCAAGGCTAAGGGCCGCCGGAGCAAGCTCAACGGGCGCTCGATCCCTTGCCGCGTGGCTTGCTCCCGCAAGTACATATAGGCGAATGGCAGGCTCATGAAGATGCCGGGCTGCTTGCACAGCGCCGCCAGGCCGCCCAGTATGCCAGCGAGCCACCATTTCGAGGCGCGAGCGTAGTAGAAAGCGGCTACCGTGGCCGCCAGGAAAGTGGCCTCGACGTAGCCCAGGAACAGGAAGAACGAGGCCGGGAAGATGGCACTGAAGATGACCGCCCGCCGGGCGACGGCCGCGCCGTACTCAGGCTCCACGAGGCGGTAGAGATACCAGAAGAAGATGATCGCGCTCAGATTGGCTATCAACCATCCTGACAGGAGCGAGTCACCGAACGTGATTAGATTGACCAGCTTTATCAGCAGGGGCAGGCCGGGAAAGTACGCGGTAAGCCACGCGGGGTCGGCTTCGTAGCCGTGCTCTACAATCTTGGAGTAATTTTGCGCATCGTAGACGTTCCACAGGCCCACTGTCATACCGTAGAGGTCGCGATTCGGCCACACCGCGCTGGGGTAGGCTGGGTGAGCATTGCGCAGAGACTCAGCGTTGCCATTGATGAGCACCGTCGCTCCCCACACCGACAACACCACGCGCATGACAAACCACACCAGCAGAGCTACCTTCAAAGCCTCTCTGGCGGGGGATTTCACGCCAAGACCAAGCTCGCGGGTGTTCGCTGGGGTTACCCCGACCGCGGAAGTGCCCCAGGAACTTTGCGCTACTTTCATGGTGCCATAGCCAACCTAACCTCGAAGTTTACCTAGCTGATGAAAAAGCCGTTGACAAAGAAGAACGAGAGCACCAGGCCCACCAAGAAGGAAGCCGCCGCCGTAAACATGAACGCCCGCCGGTTGTTTATGACCAGCGCCAGATAGATGAACAGCGGGAAAATTATCAACATGCGCCGGGGCATATCGGCCTCAGGACGCCAAATGTGGGGCCAGGTGACGCTCAGACTCACCACCGCGATCAGGAGGGAGTAGATAGCGTAAGTCGCAGAGCGCAGCTTGACCAGCGAGCCTATCACCAATCCGATCATCAAGAGGGTAAAGGCGATCTCCATCAGGTTGAATGCCAGCAGCGGGTTGCCGGTGTGGGCCACTTGCAGGGCCTGCACCAGGGGAGCGCCTGGGAATTGCAGCATTTCGCTGGCCCCAAGGTCGGTAGGGCCTTTAAACTGAGACCCTAACAGGAGATACCTGTATGCCGTGTATGATAGGGCGGTGGCGGGGCACAAGAGCAACCAGGCCCAATCGAGTCGTTTGACGAGACCGAGAACACTGCGTGTCTCCTTGCTCGTGTGCGCCATGTAGTGCCGAACGTACATGTAGGCCAGCGGCGCGAACAGGAAGATACCGGGCTGCTTGACCAGCGCGGCGGCACCGGCCAGCATACCGGCCGCCCACCACTTGCCCTGCCGCCCGTAGTAGAGCGCCGCGACGGAGAAGGCCAGCAGCGGCGCTTCGGTGTAGCCCATGAACAGGTAGTAGGAGGTCGGGAAGACCGCGCTGAACACCACGGCTCGCCTGGCTACCTGCTCCCCGTAGTCGGCTTCGACCAGCCTGTACAGGTACCAGAAGAAGAATATCGTGGAGACGTTGGCTACCAGTAACGCGGCTAGCAGCGGGTTGTCGAACAGCAGGAACGAGACGCACTTTATCAGCAGCGGGAAGCCCGGGAAGAAGGCGGTGAGGTAATAGGGATCGCTCTCGTAGCCGTTGGTGGCGATGTTTATATAGTGATGGCTGTCGAAGACGTGCCAGACGCCGAAGAGGTAGTGCTGAGCGTCCGCGCCCACTGTGCGGGCCTCGCCGGTGGCTATGATCGAAAGCGCGGCCCATGCCGATAGCGCCAACCGGACGGCCAGCCACAGGAAGAAAGAGAACTTGAGCGCGTCCTTAGCGACGAGCTTGTCGGTCGTGGCATGCCCGGCACGTTCCGGCGCGGGGACTGTGCCGCCACCCCAGCGGCTTTGCGTTATCTGCAACTTTTCGTCTCCTCAACGTACAAACAGGTAAGCACCAATCGTGACGCACTGTAGCTTGCACGCAAGGCAATTATAAGGCACCTCCGACGGAACAGCCTCGAATTTTCCTAGCATTAAGTACCATCCAGGCATAGAGTGTTAGTACTAGAAGCCCTCCCAAAAACAACATTGTCGAACATCAGCACATGGCCCCACATTGTCATTTCAAACGGAGTGAGAAATCTCGCCCTACACCAGCATGCTACTGCTTTCTTGTGGTACATAGTGACTAAAAGAAAGGTGGTATTTGGGTGCTGAGGGACGAGATTTCTCACTCCGTTCGAAATGACAGCAGCGGGACTCTGGTGCTCATATTCCATGCTGTCATTGTTGAGATAGCTTCTAGATGGGCACGCACAGGTCGGATTTCCCGGCCCGGAAACGGTGGTACGTCTTATGCCAGAAAGCATGGGGAGAGGCCCGCATCAGCGAGAGTGTTCTGGACAAGGCCCGCTACATAGACATAGGAAAGGAAACTCTATGGCATCGCAAGTAGACCCGACAGTGTTGGGCAAGATGACGAAGAAGCAGCGAGTGGACGCGGCGCTACGCAACCAGCCGGTGGACCGCCCGCCGGTCGCCCTGTGGCGGCACTTCTACGAATGCGAGCGCACCGCCGAAGACCTGGCCGGGGCTATGCTGGCCTACCACAAGAAGTACGACTGGGACTGGATGAAGGTGAACCCGCGCGCTTCGTACCACGTAGAGGGCTGGGGCGTGAAGATCAGCTACGGCAAGAGCGGCCCCTTCGACCACCCGCAGGTCGTGGAGTACCCGGTGACGAGCGCGGCGGACCTCGGCAGGTTGAAGCCCCTCTCCACCTCGGAGGGGGTGCTCGACGAGCACATAGAGGCGTTGGAGCGCATCTGCGAGGCGCTGGGGGGCGAGGCTTACGCTCTGCAAACGATATTCAACCCCTTCTCCATAGCCGCCGACCTGGTGGAGAGCGACCACGCGCTGTTCGAGCTGATGCAGCGCGATTCTCAGGCCCTCAAGGACGCGCTGGAGGTAATCACCGAGACCTTCACCAACTTCGCCCGCGAGTGCATCAAGGCGGGGGCGGGGGGCATCTTCTTCGCCACCACCGAATGGGGCAGTCGCGACCGCATGACCGAGGAGCAGTGGGACGAGTGGTGCCGGCCCTACGACCTGCGAGTGCTGGCGGCGGTGCAGGACGCCCCGTTCAACGCGCTCCACGTCTGCAAGAACAACAACCTGCTGTACCACCTGGCCGACTACCCGGTGCACGCCATCAACTGGGCGGTAGGCTCGCCCGGCAACCCCTCGCTCAGGGACATGCAGCTAAACAGCGACAAGACGGTGATAGGCGGCTACCAGAACTCCACCCTGCGCGACGGCACGCCCGCCGAGATTACCGTCGAAGCCCGGCAGGCCCGCGAACAAACGGGTGGGCGGCGGTGGATACTGGGTCCCGCCTGCTCCGTCCCGGTGGACTGCCCGGAGGAGAACATCAGGGCGGCACGCACGGCGGCGGACAACGTGCAAAGCGTGCTGTAGAGCCAATATAACAGTGAGGGGCATAGGAAGCTATGCCCTTCTTCTTTCTTCGGCTCGGCTCTACCAGGCTCCATCCGCGATATAGGAGGGGAAATATGCATCCATCTCGCTGTCGCTACTCAACTCTGATGGCAGCCCTGTCGATGCTCGCCCTCGTGGGGTGCACCCTCCCCTTCTCCGGCCGGTCCGGCCCTGCAACTCCAGAGCAAGCGGTGCTTGAGTTTTACCAGAGAGTGAAATCCTCTCCTCCTATACAGAGTTACACCATCCTCGGCAGCCGCGTATCAGGTAACAGGGCCATCGTCTTTGTGCTAGTAACCAGAGGCGGGCAGGGCAAGACCACACCTACTCAGCAGTTCGTAGACCATCACGTCGGGAAGGGGCCCCGAGGTTGGGAGACAGAGTCGTTCTCATCGGACGAACGAGTATCCGTGCCCGGAGGGTCCCTTGTGTGCGGCTCTATATCAATGGGCAATGATGGGGTCGGCAGCTTCACCGTCGTAACCGGACAAGTCAGGCAACCGGACGTGGCGGGCCTGGAAGTCGACCTTAGCAGCGGAGAGACGATTACGGACACAACGACGGACGGTATGTTTGCCGCCATAGTCCCCCGGTCGGACCCTCCACTTGAATTGCGCCTGCTGGATGACCAGGGCCAGGTAATACACACGGTCGTCCCACCCTTGATGCAAGCTCAACCTCCACCTCCCACACCGGTGGTATCTGCTCAACCTGGAGGCATAATCGTGGAGGGCACGATGGGGCAGACGGACTCTGCGTATATAGAGTGCAGCCCATAAAAGACCGAGGGGCAGATGCAGTAGCCATTCGCGCAGCTTCTGCATCTGCCCCTCCGGGCCGCCTGTTGCGGTAATTATACGACACCGGCGGGCATGACAGCACTAGAAGGCATCTCAAAACTGTAAATATAAGATACGAGCATGCACGCGTGGCCTTTGTCATTCTGAGCGTAGCGAAGAATCTCGTCCATCACCTCCCAAATACCACCTTTCCTACAGCAGGAGAGTATCATAAGAAAGAGGAAACATCGTGGTGAGGGACGAGATTTCTCACTGCGTTCGAAATGACAAAGGCCACCTCATGTGCTCACCTCACTCTCGGCTATTTCTAAGGTGACTTGTAATCAGTCCTCTCCGAAGATGTACCTATCGAGGAAGGCATTGCGGAACTTGCCCTGCGGGTCGTAGGAGCGCATTAGCCTTTGAAAGTCGGGCAACTTCGGGTAGAGCGACCGGACTCGTTGCGGCGGCATGGTGAAGAGCTTGCCCCAGTGCGGGCGGGCTTCGAGCGGGGCGAGTTGCTCTTCAATCACAGGTAGCAATTGCCTGACTGCCTCCCAGTCCTTCTTCCAGGTGAAGTGGATGCCAACGCAAGCCTGCCGGTAGCACGGACTCATCCAGAGGTCGTCCGCCGCGATGGTGCGTACCTCGGAAATTTGCAACAGTGGCGCTATCCGGTCGCTCAAGCTATTTATTATGTTGATGGCCTCGACTGCATGATGGCGTGGTATAAGGTACTCACTTTGCAACTCCTCCCCGACGCTGGGCGTGAAGTCCATGCGGAAGTGCGGCAGGCGTTCGAACCAGGGGCCGCGAATGCCCATCTGCTCGGTGCAGGACTCCGCCGACAGGCTGCGGATGGGGTGCAGGTTGGTCCGCGCAAGGGTCGCCCCGAACAGTTCAGGTGCGGGCGCGAACTCATCTTCATCGGTAACCCGGCGCTTAAGCCAGAACTGGTCCACAAGACCCTCCCCCCAACGGGTAAACAGACTGACACTATCGGCACCGGATACGATCTCGTCAAAATGGTCTACCAGTTGCGACATCGGCAGGTGCTCGTACGCGTCCTGCCGCATATCGAACGCAGGCACAACGTCCAGGGTAAGCTTGGTAATCACACCAACCGCGCCAAGCCCCACCACCGCCCCCGCGAATTCGTCCCCTTGCCCGCGAGATAGCGTCATCATCGAGCCGTCGGCGGTAACGACCTCCATCGCTGAAACGGAGGTGGCGAGATTGCCGTTGCGGTCACCGGAGCCGTGCGTGGCCGTAGCGCAGGCTCCGGCCACAGAAATATGGGGCAGAGAGGCCAGGTTGTGCAGCGCATAGCCCTCGCTATGAAGCTGCCTGTTGATCTGGCCGTACCTGGCGGCTGCGCTGATTGTGGCAGTATGTCGCTCGCGGTCTAGCGACAGGAGGGGGTCGGAAGCGCCCAGGCGGTCCAGTGAGACCAGGTCGCCCGGCGTGTCCGCTATGTCGTTGAACGAGTGCCGCGAGCCAAGCACCTTCAGCTTGCCGCTGCGGCTTACAAGCTCCCGGAGTTGCTCTACAGTTTCGGGGTAGTGCAACCTCGGGGCGGTGTAGGTATAATTGCCCGCCCAGTTGTATAGGTTCTCGGCCATGTCCTCGCGCTCTCCTCTTTGTCGAACCAACTCCGTGTGTGATCAACTCGCGTACACGGCACTTTTATATTGTCCAGGCTGATGTTTAACCATGCCTGGATTCTCAGCTTATTGCACAGGCTGCAGCATGAACCCTATAATGCTGCTAGAGATACGCAAGCTGCCAGGAGATACAAACAATGGCCGAGAACACAACCACCATAAGCGTCATTTTTGACGGCCAGGTTCTGCGGCCCGAAACGCCTCTAGACCTGCAACCAAATACGCGATACCTCGTCACAATTCAACCGGATATTGTAGGTGACGCAGGAGATGGCACAAGTGGTGATGCCTGGAACGTACTGGAACGCTTCGCCGGAACTGTTGATGCTCCTGCGGATTGGGCGGAAGAGCACGATCATTACTTGTACGGCACATCTAAGTGCCAAATTCATGCATGCTCTAGAGTGCTTCGGCGGTAAATGTGATTGGCAGTTATTGCTAGGCTTCAACGACCTACTAACGTTTTCTCCTGCTATGCTTGAGATGCCATGTGGATCGGCCTCTCTTTAGTCTAGATTGGGACACCTTGGACAAACGCTCTCTAGTTCGATAGTAGAAGTATATCTGGTTGCGTTCTATTTCTTGTGTCTTTTCCTTCCATTCGTTGTATGAATCCAGTGCTAGAATAGCTCCGGCAACACCAGCAGCTAATATTGGTACTGCTACAACAGGAAGTGATGATAGAGTGCCAAGTACCATACCTAAAGCGGAGCCACCTGCAACTTGTAAGGGCTCTTTCAATAACTTCTTGGATAGCCGTTCGAGATATACGTTAGAATTGATGCTATCCTCAATATCCAAGATCGCTGGTTCAATGTTACGTTGAATAATCTTACCAACCTCATAGGTGAAATCTTTATCCCGCGGGGCAAATCTGATCTGGTCCGAAAAGTCCAGTAACGCACCTCTGAAACGAACAAGTGGTCGCTCTAACTCTCTGCGGATATCGATAAGTTCGTCGATAGGTGCATCATGAAAGCCTGGGAGACGAGAGAATAACTCAGCGGCTAACTGTATATGTTTGGCCCTGCCAGTACCTGTCTGAATTATCTGTTGTAATCTAGGCTCTTCCGCTGCTGCCATAGTAATTATTTTATGAGCCAAACCCACTAGATAATCCTCAAACAGTGGATAAGTTGAACCCTCAATCACAAGTTGAAAAAAGGATCCTACCTGTCCAGCTAGCACCGAGTAATCATAGCCCTTTTCGTTCATCGTTTCTTCGCCGAGTTGCAATAACTGATTCCAATTAAGATTCTTGCCGTGGGCTCTTTCATAGAAATCCGATAGATAATCGAGCATCTTTGGAACGGCATGAATTTCAAGCAAGCCCTCATCTGATATATGTATCAGATCGGTAAAGTTCCGATGGAACCCTTGTAGATCAAAACTAGCATCGGCCTCTAAGAGATGGTTTTTAAACCAGTTAATGAAATCTTCTATACTCTCTGTTGTAGATGCAGCGTGTCTGGTCCGACGGAAGAGAGTGAGGGCGATCCAAGATTGGAAACTATATAGCGTGATCTTATCAGCGTATAGAATCGCAGATTTGATCAGTCTAACATCCGTGTCATAACCATACATGGAAGGTAGAGTCTGTATTGCAACATGAAGACCGCGATGTTCCTTATCAAGATTCTCAGTTATGTCCATGATTTCCCTCAGCTTCTTTGATCGCTGACGAGTAGTTAAAACGCAAGAGAGCGGTGTTCAGGTGTCACCGCTCTCTCGTAAGATATTCTAGCTTTACACACCAATACTTGCTGGCTCAACCTCAAGCGGGGCTTGCACCACGAACGTGATGCCCTCCTCTTGGCCGTAGTCCGCGATTACCGTCTGCCCGGCAACTATGTCGCCCCGCAGGAGGCGCTTGCTGAGCGGGGTCTCCAGGTCGCGCTGGATCACGCGGCGGAGGGGCCTTGCGCCGAAGGTCCGGTCGTAGCCGGTCTCCGCCAGGTGCTCCTTGGCGGCGTCGGTCAGTTCGAGGCCGATACCGCTGAAGGCCAGCCGCGTACCCAACCCTGCTACCTGGATGTCCACAATCTCCTTCAGTTCGTCCAGGCTCAGGTGGTCGAAGACGATTATGTCGTCGATGCGGTTGAGGAACTCGGGGCGGAACGTCTCTTTCAGAGCGTCCTCCACGCGCCCATTCACCTCTTTCTTGTTCATGTCGTTGAAGCCCTTGGGCTTGAAGCCGAAGCCCTGGTGCTTGGGCAGGAACTGCGTGCCGACGTTCGAGGTCATGATGATCAGCGTATTGCTGAAATCCACCGTGCGGCCGTGGCCGTCGGTGAGTCGTCCATCATCGAGCACCTGCAACAGCGTGTTGAACACGTCCCCATGGGCCTTCTCTATCTCATCGAACAGCACCACCTGGTACGGGCGACGGCGGATCGACTCGGTAAGCTGGCCGCCCTCGTCGTAGCCCACGTAGCCCGGAGGCGAGCCTATCATGCGGGCGACGGCGTGTCGCTCGCCGTACTCGCTCATGTCCACGCGCACGATAGCATCCTCGCTGCCGAACATGTAGTCGGCAAGCGCCTTGGCAAGCTCGGTCTTACCCACGCCGGTAGGTCCGACGAAGATGAAGGAGCCGATGGGCCGTCGCGGGTCGCGGAGGCCGGAGCGGCTGCGGCGTATGGCGTCGCTGACCGCCTCTATCGCTTCGTGCTGGCCGATAACGCGATGATGTAGCTCTTTCTCCATATCGAGCAGGCGAGCCTTCTCCTCCTGCTGCATCGTCTTCACGGGCACGCCGGTCCACTTGGCGACCACCTCGGCCACGTCTTCCTCGTCAACCTGCTCGTCGAGGCTGTTGGTCCTGAACCACTCGCCACGGGCAGCCTCGAACTCGGTTTGCTGGCGCACCTTCTCTGTCTTTAGCTCCATCGCCAGCGCGTAGTCCTGGTTGCTGGAAGCGTCTTCCATCTGCTTTTCAAGCTCTTCCAGCTTGCTCTCAAGCTCGCGCAGCTCCGGCGGCATGTTGAACACGGCCAGGCGCACGCGGGAGGCTGCTTCGTCCATGAGGTCAATCGCCTTGTCGGGCAGGAAGCGGTCCGAGATGTAGCGCTCCGACAGGTGGACGGCGGCCGACACTGCTTCGTCGGTGATGGTCAGGCCGTGGTGCTGCTCGTAGCGGGGCTTGAGACCCAGCAGGATTTGCACCGACTCGTCAACGGAGGGCTGCTCCACGTACACCGGCGAGAAGCGGCGCTCCAACGCCTGGTCCTTCTCGATCTTGCGGTACTCGTTCAGCGTGGTAGCGCCGATGCACTGCAAGTCGCCGCGGGCCAGCGCGGGCTTGAGGATGTTGCCCGCGTCGAGCGCGCCTTCAGCGGCACCCGCGCCCACGATGGTATGAATCTCGTCTATGAAGAGGATGATCTCTTTGCGGGCGCGCTTCACCTCTTCCATGACCGTCTTGAGGCGCTCTTCAAACTCACCCCGGAACTTTGAGCCTGCCACCATCGAGGGCAGGTCGAGCGAGAGGATGCGCTTGCCCTTGAGGAGCAGAGGCACCTCGCCGGAGGCGATCAACTGAGCCAGCCCCTCCACGATGGCGGTCTTGCCCACGCCCGGCTCGCCTATCAGCACGGGGTTGTTCTTGGTGCGGCGCACGAGGATTTGCATCACGCGCTGCACTTCGTCCTGCCGCCCTATCATCGGGTCGAGCATGTTTTCGCGGGCCAGCTTGGTGAGATCGACGCTGAACCTCTCCAGGGCCTCGTAATGCTCTTCGGGGTTCTGGTCGGTCACGCGGCGGTCGCCCCGGATTTCGCGAAGGGCGGCGTAGATCTTCTCCTGGTCGATAGCGGCTTCCTGGAGGATGCGGCCGGTGGCTCCGCCCCGCTCGTTAGCGATAGCCAGGAAGAGGTGCTCGGTGGAGATGAATTCGTCGTTGAGGCGGTCTGCCTCCTCAACGGCACCCTGTAGCACCCGATTGGCGCGGAGGGTGATGTAGCCGGTGGTTACGCCCCTGCCCACCGCGAAGCTCTGCATGTTATTGAGGGCGCTCTCCAGGCGGCGGGTCATCATCTGAGCGTCACCGCCCAGCTTGGTGATTATCTGCGCGGGGAGAGACTGTCGTTGCTGTAGGAGGGCCAGGAAGAGATGCTCCACGTCAAGCTGCGTGTGCTGCTTGGCGAACATAATCTGCTGCGCCCGCTGCAACGCTTCCTGCGCCCGCTCTGTAAATCTGCTCATCATCATATCAATGTACTTCCAATCTAGTATCTTGTAGAACGCGCACGGGAAGCCGTATAAAAGTGCGCCGGGACCGTTGTGGACGTCAGAGGCCCGTTGAGAAGGCCCGCGTGGTGTTGGGTAGTATACTCCGCGAGGCTCGCGTTTCCCCTGCTTTTCCACTTAGTAGCACGGGTGGTGCCGCTGTTGGGTAATTACGCATTACGAATTACGAATTACGAGTTACGAGTTACGAGTTACAAGTTCGTACTTCGGTGGCTGTGATGTCTAATTCGTAATTCGTAATTCGTAATTTCCTCATGGCGTTCTTGGTTATATTGTACCGTTTCTCAGTCGGTTTCGTATCACCCTTTAGGGTAGTATCTTTGGCCTGTGTATTACGAATCGTAGTGGTAGGTCCTAGTTGTTAGGTAATACAGGGTCGGTGACTACTCGTGGTCTATATCCATTAGCTGCCTGTATCTTGAGATCGTATCCTCCAGTTCCCGGCGCATGCGCTCCATCTCGCGGCGCATCTCCAGCATGCGCTCCCGCATGTTGAGGATGGCCTCGGCCCCCGCCAGGTTCACGCCCAGGTCGTTGGTGAGCCGCATCACGAATCTCACCCGCTCGAGGTCGCGTTCCGAATAGAGCCGGATTTTGCCGCCCGTTCGCCCCGGTTCCACCAAGCCCTCGCGCTCGTAGAGCCGTAAGGTCTGAGGATGAACGCCCAGTACCTGCGCCGCCACGCTGATTACGTAACGGGGCTGGTCGTCGGCGCTCAGTTCCTGGTAGGCCCTGTGGCTTTCGTAGCTGCGGGAGATGCGCCCGGTAGTTCCGGGAGAGGCTTTCTTGGAGACTTGCGTGCCGCCGGTATGCTCGTCAGGGTAGTCGGGAGCGGGTTCGGCGGAGCGTCTAGCTCGCATCGGACTGCCCTCCCTTCCGGCTGCTGTATATACGCTGCAACTCCTCGAAAAGTTGCTTTTCCTGGTCGCTCAACTCGCCCGGAAGTTGCACTTCCACCCTGGCGTACAGGTCACCCCGCTTGTCAGGCTGCTTGAGCTGGGGCATGCCTTGCCCGCCCAACCTGAAGCTGCGGCCGTTCTGCGTGCCCGGCGGTACTTTGAGCGCCAGCTTGGTGCCCTTGAGGGTAGGTACTTCCACTTCGCCCCCTAGGACTGCTGTGTAGAGGGGAAGAGTTACGTTCGCATAGACGTCGTCGCCTTTACGCTCAAAGCGAGAGTTGGGAAGTACCTTTACCCGGAGGTAGAGGTCGCCTTTGCCCCCGCCACCTGTGCCCTGCCCGCCTTCATTGGCTATACGTATGCGCGAGCCGGTGTGCACTCCGGGCGGGATTTTTACCTCAAGGCGCTTGGTGCGCGACACGGTGCCGTCACCCCCGCAGGTCTGGCACACACGATTGTTCGCGATGCCCCGGCCCCCGCAGGTGGGGCAGGTGTCGGGCACCTCCATCTGTAGTATGCGCTGGGAGCCGCTGAACGCTTCTTCCAGCGTCACTTCGATGTCGTGCTCATAATCCTGGCCGGCGCGCGGTATGGTGCGCTCGCGGCCCCCGGTGTAGTAGGCGTTGCCCCCTGGACTCCTGTTGGCCCCCGCCGAGCGTCCGAACAGCATCTCGAAGAAGTCCGAGAAGTCGCCGTCGCCGGTGAAGGTGGTCGAAGTATAGCGAGCGCCGCCTGGGCCACCGTTAGCCTGGGCGTACTTGCTGAAGTCGAAGCCCGCCGCCGAACCCTGGGCCTGCTGGTAGTGCTCCCACTCCGAGCCGAACTGGTCGTACTTCTTGCGCTTCTCGGCGTCGCTGAGGACTTCGTAGGCCTCGCTGACCTCCTTGAAACGCGCTTCCGACTCGCGGTCGTCGGGGTTGAGATCGGGGTGGTATTTACGCGCCAGCTTGCGGAAGGCCGACTTGATTTCCTTCTCGGAAGCGCCGCGTTTTACGCCTAGTGTGTTGTAGTAGTCCTTGTATTGCATGGCCGGATCATATCATGTGATAGCTATATTATGAGTACAAAGATATTATAAGGGTTGAGTGTGGTACTGTCAAGTTTGGTGCTGGCGTGGCGCGGGCTATTGCCTGTTTCAGCTAATGGGTCTACAATGGATTCAAGTCTGACCGTTGGAAATTGCTGAGGTGTGAAATGGCTACAACCCCGCTCGTAGATATAGGCACTATGATAGCCAGGATTCCGGGGGTTCGGGGTGGACGACCGCATGTTGTAGATGCCGGGGTGTCGCTACGGACCATCGTGTATCTACATAGAGAAGGTCGAACACCTGACCAAATCGTACATGATATGCCTCATCTCTCTTACGCGCATGTCTACGCTGCTTTGGCGTATTACTATGCCAACAAAGAGCAAGTGGATACTGAGATGGCTGAGCTAGAGGAAGAAGAGAGGCAGATTCAGGAGGAATGGCTACGCTCTAGAAACGCTATCAAATTGACTGGTGAGGCATGAGGAGGTAATTCGTGGCGACTACAACAACAGTCAACATAGGAACTCTAATCGCCAGGTCGCCGGACAAGTTTGATGGCAGACCGTACATCGCGGGTACAGGCATTACCGTGAGGCGCATCGTTGGTTGGTACAAGCTCGGATATGAGGCCGAGGAAATCCTGAGAGAGATAGACCACTTGAACATAGCTCAAGTGTATGCGGCGCTGGCATACTACCATGCTAACAAGCAGTCGATTGAGGACGATATAGCTGAAGAAGAGGCTGAACACAGGCGGATAGAAGCAGAGCATCTCAAGACTACTCGTTAGCCGTGACAATCCGTATCTACCTGGACGAAGACGCGATGAGCCGCAGCCTCATTAGTGCTCTGCGCAGCCGTGGCGTGGATGTAACTGTGGCTTCGGATGTAGGCATGAGAGGGCGCTCCGATGCAGAGCACCTGGCCTATGCGACAACACAGGGGCTTGTGCTGTTCAGTTTCAACATGAGGCACTATATGGCCTTGCATACGTCCTGGTTGGAGCAAGGGCAATCACATGCTGGCCTGATACTGTCTGACCAGCATTATGGTGTGGGAGAGTTGATGCGACGGATTCTCAGGATAGTTGCCGGTTTGTCGGCTGAAGAGATGAAGGACCGGACTGAGTTCCTCAGTTCTTGGAAAGATGATCTGGCTTAGAGCCAGATCATCGGCAGTCTAAGCGCATTGACCTACCTTAGCTAATTTACTCACCCCCTCACGGCAGCGACCACACCCTGAACCCCTCATACGCCGTCACCCTGCCAACAGCCGTATACCCCTCCTTCACACCCGCGCACACATAAACATCGTGGTTAGCCCCCTCCGACTGGCCCAAACTCAGCATGACGAGGTCGAAGGTGTCAACATAGCCTCCATTGGCATAGAGTTGCGCTGTATTTTCGGTCACGTATAGCTTGAAGGTATTGGACCCGCTATCGGACGTGTCCAGCAGGTCCGTAGTATTTGAGTAGGAGACATCGTACACCGGGCTGTGCAGGTTGAAGATCCAGGTGCCTTCCGAGTCGAAGATGACCCGGTACTCGGTACCTTCACCTATATTCGAGAAGACGAGGCCATAGTCCCACGCCCCTCCCGCAGGATAGCCGGCGTCCTGGGGATTGTGGAACGTCACTTCGGCCACAAAGTTGCGAAGATCCACGCCGGCAGCAATACAGGGCGCTTCCTCATCCTCTATTTGCTCCAACGTGCCCGCTTCAGGCCCATACAGCAGGGCGGCTTGCCCATCGAGCACCTGAGCAGTGGCTTCGGCCTCTACCTGAGCGGTAGCGTGCGCTCGCGCCAGCGCTGTAAGGGTGGGAGGCGCTTTGGCCGTGGCTTCCGCGTTGGCGGTGGCTGCCACGGAGGTCTGGTGGGACGCTGCCTGGGTCTCGCTGGCCTCCGCCGTGACCGTCTGCCGGGCCAGCGCCGTGGTTGTAGCCCGCGAAGTCCTCACCGTAGCCCGCCGTTCCGCCTGCGAGGTGGCGAGCTGCACCGCCTCCCGCGTGGCACTGACCTGCGCTCTCGTCAGGCCTGGCGTACCACTCCGCACCAATATCCATGTAGTAACCCCCACGACCAAAGCGAACCCAGCGACAACAGCAAGGCAGGGGAATAACTGCCTTGCCTGCCGTTGCGCCTGCGCGCGTGGCGAGGGACGTTCGGGACGCTCCACCGGGGTCTCAGGCATGGTGACTTATCAGGAGGGAGGGCGCAGTGTGGGCATAACACTTTTGGTTGATTTTAGATTTTGGATTTTGGATTCGGGTGACCTGCGGCTGAATCCAAAATCCAAAATCTAAAATCTAAAATCGGCAGATGAATTCTACTTCGTTGCCGTCCGGGTCGTCTACGTGCATGGTGCGGCTGGGGAGGACCGGGTGCTTGCCGGGGCGGGGTTGGTAGCCTGCCTGCACCAGGGCATCGTGCTGAAGGTCGAACCTGTCTGGCGGGAGTTCCAGGGCGAGGTGGTGCAACTGGAAGCCGGAGGGTTTGCTCATGACCTCGTCAGTCTTGGGCACCAGCACTATCATCTGGGGGATGCCCGCGTTGCCCTCGCCCACTCTGAGGAAGGTGTTGCGCAGTTCGGGAGGCGAAATGACCTCCAGCCCCAGCAGGTCCCGGTAGAAGCGCAACGAGGCTTCTTTGTCGGCCACCCAAAGTACAATCTCCGATATACCTACTATGTGTTTCATGCAGGGATTCCTCGGCAAGGGGAGAATGGGATAAGTGGTAGACACTTATCCCGACTTGCAAAGCATAGGTAACGAGGTACGGGCAGCCTTGTAAGAACTGCCCGGTACTTCTGTGCCAATATTATATCACGCCTGCTTACTCAACCTGAGCCGTCTTGCCTGCCAGCAATGCATCTCGCCACCCCTCCGGCACCCGTTCGCCATATGCCACCTCTTTCGCGCCGAGAAAGGCGGCAAGCTCCGATATAGAGTCCGCGACCGCCTGGGCTGCTTCGGGGGTCATGGGCGCGTGCGGCTCGGCGTGGACGGCGTTGATGTTGAGGCGCTTGGCTTTGCGGTCCATCAGGGGGTCGATGCGGCCTATGATGCGGTCGCCGTGCAGGATGGAGAGCACGTAATAGCCATACTGCCGCAGGTGCTTGGGCACGTATATCTCTATTCGGAATCTGTAATCGAAGAGCGTTTCGATGCGGCTGCGGTCGGCTATGAGGTTGTCGAATGGAGAAAGAAGGGTGGTGCGAGGCTGCCATTCCCCGGCCTCGATTTGCGCCAGGAGGGGCAAGTCCTCCTTGTGTATGTACCATGTGCCTGGGAGCGCCTTCCCCTCAGCGGCCACCGTTACCCGTTCGATGCGCCCTTCGCGTTCGTATTGTCGCAACACCTCTTGCAGGTGAGGGTAGCGATAGCGGGTGTAGTTGTAAGCAATGTGCTTCGACGTGCCCACTCCAAGCATCCGCAAGGACCTCTCGGCGGCTATCTCGGTGGCTTCGCGGGCCGATAGCTCCCGGTGCGGCGTCCAATCGGGCAGCACTCGTTCCGCCAGGTCCCACAGCCGCTGCCCCCCTTTACGCGCGGAGACAAATATTTCGCCGCGCACCCACAGGTGATCCAGCATCCTGCTGACGTTGCGCCCGCCCGTCCAACCACTTGACTCCCAGCCGGAGCGCGACTCGTCTTCGAAGTCCTTCGACTGCAACGGCCCGCGCTCCCGCAACTCTCGCAGCACGTAATCGCGGAACTCTTTGTTCTCCTCCATCCACTGGCTCTGCCGCCCCAGCATCTCACCCGACTCGCCCGTGGGCTTCCCGCGCATAACCCACTCGTGCAATGGGAAGTCCTCCATCAGCACGATGGAGGCAGCGTGCGCCCAGTACTCGAACAGCTTGCGCTCCTCCCACCTTAGCGTGTCGAGGTCCCTTACGCCGTAGTTGCCCAGGCGGCTCCACAGGACCAGCAGGTGGTTAGGGGCCACTGCGCTGATGGGGTCGAGTTGCAAGCAGCCGATGCTGCGCACCGTCTCCAGTATGCCGTCCTTGTCATTGGGGAGCTTCGGCCCCGCCAGCCGCTGCTTGGTCACGGCCAGGCGTCGGGCGTCGGTGAGGGAAATCGTGCGGGTAGCGGTCATCTTGCCTCCACTATAGGATGGTTGAACGGGTTGCAGGAACAGTCATATATTTCCTGTCTCAATTGCCAGCACAACATTCCCCCTTGTCATCCTGAGCGCAGCGAAGGATCAGGTGGGTAGGCGAGAGTCCTCAACTTACAGGATGCTGTTGGCATTAGGAACACTGGTGCGACATACCTGGAGTCAAACACGGGCTACTGATCCTTCGGTACGCTCAGGATGACAGGGTGGGGCTTTGGTCCTTCGTATTCAACTCCGCCGCTTGCAGCAAAATTGTATCCGATCTGGAAACATATGTGCTAACTGTAGATGCAAGGATAGCAAAAGACCCAGGTTTGTGCCTGGGCCTCTGGTTGTATCTTCCACGCCTATGTGCGACCCGCTATTGCCCAACAAAGTAGCTCGTGCTCGCCATCACCAGCACGAAGTCGTACACCCCGTGCACGATAGCCGACGTGGTGGTATTGGTGCGCATGCGGATGATGCCAAGTATGAGGCCGATGATGAACACGCTCAGCAGGGCGTCCACGCCGTACTGGAAGGCGTGTAGCGACGTGAATACCAGGTTGGAGGCAATCAGGCCGATGCGGGGCTGCAACAGGCCGCGCACCGCCAACTCCTCGCCCACGCCCGCGGTGACGCCGATGAGCACCGCGCCCACCGGGGTGATTAGCTGGCTCATCAACCGGCTGAAGGCTTCCACGTCGGTGGTGCCCCAGCCCATCGAGCGCCATAGCTGGTTGATGCCGGGGTCCAGCGCGAAAGCCGCCGCAGCCGCGAGCACCACCCCACCGACGATGGCCCCCACCACCTGGAGCGTGGTGGGACGCACGAAGTCGAGCCGCTTCAGCATCGCACGGAAGTTGCGCGCGATGGGCCAGCCCGCCGCCACGAAAGTTGCCGGTATGGTCCAGACGAACTGGTATATGAGGTCGACGGGCCGCACGCTGATGTCCATCGACTGGCCCAGCGAGCCTTCGGGCGTGGGGGCGTTTATCAGTAGCAGGAGGGGCGGCTGCCCTCCCAGCACGATGAGCGGCAAGAACGAGCCGATGGTAATCAGGGTCAGGAAGCACAGGGCTATCTTGTGCACGAAGTTGTCGGGGTCAATCGGGATTACCCGCGACACCAGCGCCCGCACCGGCCTGAGCAGCATCGCCAGCGAGATGAGCGTTACCACCATCATCAGCACAAGACTGAGCAAGATAACTGACCCGGCATCTTCCCGGAAGACCTGCGTTATCGGCACGTCCCGTGGGTTGGCAAGCCACTGGTAGAAGACGTTGATGTTTGTAATCGCGCCCATCACGGTGTAGCTGGCGATGATGAGCAGCACGCCCAGCATCAGGACCGCCAGCCAGATATAGGTAAAGGCCGCCGCCACGCTGTTGCGCAGCCCCGCAAAAGCCAGCGCGGCCAGCACCGCCAGCGGCAGAAACTGGATGCCGACCGTCATGAACTTGGCAGCCTCGCCACCGACAAGGAAGCCCAGCCCAATCAGGGTAATACCTGCGAGCGCCAGCCCGGAGGTAATGAGCATCGGCTTGTTCGACACAGGCGCTGCCGGGGGTGCAGGTGCAGGTGCCGGGGCCTGCGCGTAGGGCTGCCCGTATGCATCATAAGGTGGGGCGGGCGGTACCTGCCCGCCGGGTGGGGTCACGGGAGGATACTGCCCCTGCCCCCCACCCTGTGGCTGCTGAAATGGGGCCGCACCCGGCCCAGGTGTGTTATCCATCTACTGGTCTTCTCCAAAGCAAAGCTAACTACACCCAGTATAAAGGCAAACAAACACCCCGCACAGGACCCAAAAGGGCTATTCGAGAATTAGAAATTGGAATTTCGAATTTCGAATTGCGAATTTAGAAGGTATCCAACAAATTCGAAATTCGAAATTCCAATTTCCAAATCCCCATTACCCCAGCTGTTGTGGGCGCTTGACGAAGAAGGGTGGGGTGGTGTGGAGGGTGTAGCGGGCCTTGGTCTCCAGGTACGCGATGATGGTGATGCCCAGCCAGAGGGTGCCGACCAGGTACGCGCCGCCCACGTCGGAGGGCCAGTGGTGGCCCATGTAGACGCGCGAGGGGCCGACCAGCAGGATGATGCCCGCCAGGAGCGTGAGCAGGGCCGTGCGGAACCAGCGCTGCTTCAGGTGGATGAAGACCAGGTAGAAGAGGAATCCGTAGAAGGTGACGTAGTGCACCACGTGGCCGGAGGGGAAGCTAGCCTCATCTAGCTCGCCCATAACGCGCACCAGGTCTTTGGTGGGGCGGGGGCGCAGCACACGGGTCTTGATAGCGATGGTCATCAGGTCGCCCGACCATGTGGAGACGGTAAAGGCGCTCTCCATGCGGAAGCCAGCCGCCCACATGAGGGTGCTGAGGGAGGCGCGGGTGCCCACGCTTATCCAGCGCCAGCCAAGCTCGCTCACCGCGTGCATCATGGCGTCATAGAGCTTCGAGTTCGGCTTCTGTAGCGCCTTGGTTATGCCCACGTCGGCGGGGAAGTAGCGGTAACGCTTGGCAAGTATCGCCAGCACGCCCGCCGCGCCGACCAAACCGCCATAAATCGCCAGGAATCGCTTACCACGATAGAGGGCCTTGCGGGGCGCAACCGTGATCTTCTGGGCCTGTTGCTGGACCGCCGCCGTGACTTGCTGGCTGGCCTGCTTTGTGGCCTGCACCGCCGTCTGGGTGGCCTGAACGGTGGCCTGGACCGTGTTCTGCACCACCGGGCCTAGGGCTTCAGCGACGGGGGTGGTCACAGCCTGGGCGGTCTCGGCTACCGCCGCTGCCGCGTCAGCGATGGGCGTGTCCTGGTCGCGGGTTCCCTGCTCTCCCAACGCGGAGGTATCGACATGCATAGAGTGCACGTCCAGCATGCTTGCGGCGTCATCCTGCTCGCCTTCAGGGTCAAGGCCCTCGCCGGGAGATGGAGTTTCGCCCACCGGAGCAGACGCTGTGGCGCTCTCCTGTTCGGTAGAGGCTGCTTCTTCGCGGGAGTTGTTATCCTGCTCGTTGTCAGGTGTATTGTTGGGGTTCTCGTCAGGCACGGCTTACTCGCTCTCCACCAGAGATAGATAGGGCACAGGCATATCAGCGCGGTGCAATAAGCATGCCAGGAGAGTCAGAATGCGGAGTTACTATGCTGATAGCAGTAGATGCAGGCAAGACGCCCCGCCCTGTCATTTCGAACGCAGTGAGAAATCTCGTCCCTCAGCACCCAAATATCACCTTTCCTTCAGCCACAGCGTACCGGGAGAAAGAGGGAACATCTCGATAAGGGACGAGATTTCTCACTGCGTTCGAAATGACAGGGCGGGGACTCTGGTGCTCATTTCCCATTGCTACTATGTTTAATGTGCCTTCTTACTATAACCTCCAAGCACACACTATAACCTCCAAGCACACATAAGTGAATGCTAATCTGACTGGCACGCCTCTTGCTTCCATATAATCGTGCGTAGCGGCAGTAATGGACGATACGCACGACGGGACCGATTTGAACAGTTTACAAGGGGGTAACTGAAATGACTAGTTGGAATCGCGGACGCGAGAACGAGGAAATTGGCGAGCAGCAGTTGAACACTGGCGATGCAGGCAACATCCTGGAAGGCGGCGCTCGCAAGATTGGCGGCGAAATCGAGCAGGGCCTCGATAACCTTGGTGACACCCTCACCGGCAAGCAGAACGACCTCCAGGGTAATGACCAGAACTGGGGCAACCGTGCGGGCGATGCTATTGACGATGCAGGAGATAACATGCGCAACGCCGCCGATGACGCCGGTGACAACCTGCGCAACGCCACGGACAACGCGGGCGACTGGATCCAAAATCGCGGCGACGACGTCCGAGACGCCACGCGCTAGAGCGAATTGTTAATTCTTAATGTTTAATGCTTAATTCTTAATTGAGTTGAGCAAACGAAAAGGAGCCGCCCTATAAGGTGGCTCCTTTCTTGTTACCCGGTGGCTTGTTCGAGCAATTAAGAATTAAAAATTAAGAATTAAACATTCGCCCCCGGCGTCAGTAGCTTCTGCCGTAGTTGGGGGCTTCCTTGGTGATTGTCACGTCGTGGGGGTGGCTTTCGCGGAGGCCGGAGCCGGAGATGCGGATGAAGCGGGCGGTCTCCTGTAGCGTCTTGATGTCGGGCGCGCCCAGGTAGCCCATGCCGCTTCGGAGGCCGCCCACCAACTGGTAGAGCAGGGTGGCGAGAGGGCCTTTGTACTGCACGCGGGCCTCTATGCCCTCCGGCACCAGCTTGCTCAGGGCTTCCACCTCGTGCTGGCCGTAGCGGTCCTTCGAGTACGAGCGCTGCTTCATCGCGCCGAGCGAACCCATGCCCCGGTACTCCTTGAAGCGCTCGCCCTGGTACAGGATTATCTCGCCGGGGCTTTCGTCCACGCCCGCCAGCAGGCTGCCGAGCATGACCGTGTCGGCACCTGCCGCGACCGCCTTGGCGATGTCGCCGCTGTACTGTACGCCCCCGTCGGCAATGACTGGCACCCTGGCTTCGCGGCACACCTTGTAGCACTCCCACACAGCCGTTATCTGCGGCATACCCGCGCCTGAGACGACACGGGTGGTGCAAATCGACCCAGGTCCTTGACCGACCTTCACTGCATCCACGCCTGCATCGATGAGCGCCCGTGCTCCGTCGCCTGTAGACACGTTGCCACCTACTACTGGCACGCCGAACCGGGCTTTGAGCCGCTTGACGGTCATTATCACGCCCCTGGTGTGCCCGTGGGCCGTGTCCACTACCAGCGCGTCCACGCCAGCCTCGATGAGGGCGGCGGCCCGTTCTTCGCTGTCGGGGCCGACACCCACGGCGGCGGCTACGCGCAGGCGGCCCTTGTCGTCCTTGGTGGCGTTGGGGTACTGGGTCTTCTTCTGGATGTCCTTCACCGTGATGAGGCCCTTGAGGATGCCGTTGGCGTCAACCACGGGCAGCTTTTCGATCTTGTGCCGCCGCAATATGCTCTGGGCCTGTTCCAGCGTGGTGCCCAGGGGCGCGGTGACCAGCGGAGCGTGCGTCATGAACTCAGAGATGGGCCGGCTGTAGTCCTCCGGCTCCGCGAAGCGTATGTCGCGGTTGGTGAGGATGCCCACAAGCTGCTCGCCTACCGTGATGGGTACGCCCGATATGTGGTAGTGCGACATCAGGTCGATGGCGTCGCTCAGGGGGCGGTCGGGGCCGAGCGTGATAGGCTCGACAATCATGCCCGCCTCGGACCTCTTGACCTTGTCCACCTCGCGGGCCTGGTCCTCTATCGGCATGTTGCGGTGGATCACGCCGATGCCACCCTCACGGGCCATAGCGATTGCCATGCGGCCCTCGGTCACGGTGTCCATCGCCGCCGAGATGAGGGGCACGTTGAGGCGAATGGACGGCGTGAAGTAGCTGGCGGTGGATATGTATTCGGGCGTGGGCAGCACTTCGGAGTAGGCGGGCACCAGCAGCACGTCATCGAAGGTGAGGCCCTGGCGTCCGAACTTTTCCGCGTCTAAGGCTGCGTCATCGGGGTCTTCAAGGTTGGATAGGTCAGCATCCTCGGCTTCTATAGAGAACCGGTCGATTTCTGTGCGCCGCATCTGTTGTTCCTCTCACGAATAGGGGGCCAATTTCCGCCGGGCCTCCTTGCCCTTATTAACATGGGATTATATCACGTTTGCGGGTCCAAGATGAGGGAAATACATAGATAACAAGGCTGATAAGGGTGTCGTGGCAAGCAGCCCGCACTCAGAGACGCCCCTCTCCGCACGCGAGTGCTTGCCTTGACTCACCTGGCAACTCTACACTCCAGAAGCAGGTAAATGCGCGACGTGGAACTCATCTCCAAGCCTTTAATTCTGCTCGTGGCTTTAGCCTACCCTATGGTGTTCAAACGCAGCGATGGGTCCAAATAGGCTCCAAACATGAGACCTAGTGAAATGAACAAAGAAAGCACAGCAGCGTCCACAGCATCTCCAACCTTACGAAGGAGCTTCTCCCGCCGCGAGTTCCTCAAGCTGGCCGTTCGCACGACGGCAGGCGCTGCCATCGCCGGGGTGGGCAGCCTCGGTTACGCCACGAAGGTAGAGCCTTATTGGGTGGACGTAGAGCGTGTGAATTTGACCCTGCCGCGCCTGCCAGCCGCCTTCAATGGCTACAAGGTGGCCCAACTCAGCGATTTGCACATGGGTGGCTGGCTGACGCGCTCGCGTCTTGAGGAAGTGGTAGCACTCACCAACGAGCAGGAGCCCAACCTGGTGGTTATAACGGGCGATTTCGTCAGCAGCCTTTCGGACGTTGTGGCACGCGACCTTGTTGAGGCGCTTGGCGCATTGAAGGCGGCGGATGGGGTCATGTCGGTGTTAGGCAATCACGATCATTGGACCGACGCTGCGGTAATCCGGCAGGTCCTGCGCGACGGCCACATCGCCAACCTCAGCAACGACGTGCATACTCTACAGAGAAATGGTGCTCTGCTGCACATCGCGGGCGTTGACGACATCTGGGAAGGCAAAGACGACCTGGACCTGGTATTGAGTAAGCTACCCGCAGAGGGAGCCGCGCTATTGCTGGCGCACGAGCCTGACTTCGCAGATACCAGCGCGGCCACGGGCAGGTTCGACCTCCAACTGTCGGGGCACTCGCATGGCGGACAGGTGGTGCCGCCCTTCTTAGGCCCGCTGCGACTACCGCCTTATGGCAGGAAATACCACACCGGCCTGTACCAGGTTGGGGGCATGTTCCAATACACGAATCGTGGCGTCGGGATGATAAGCCCACCCGTGCGGTTCAACTGCCGCCCGGAGATTACGCTGCTCACCCTTCAATCGCCTGTGGCCGCGTAACCAACCGCCGTTACTGTGGATCAGACGGGTTTCTTCTCGCCTGCCACGACCTGCTGCACCGCCGCACAAGCTCCCGGCTGGTGACCGGCACCGCTCCCGCCCGTATGGCGGCTTCCCTGCCCCAGGGTGCCAGGTCGTAGTGGGGGTGGTTGTGGTGGTCCTGGAACCACTCGCGACGCAGGCCGATGGACACCGCGAACCTGTGCAACTCCTCCAGGCCCTCCTCGCTCAGGTCGTCGCTGGCAAGGTGGCACCAATGCCGGAACTGCTTAGGTCCGTACTTGGGGCCGCTCAGGTATTCGCGGATTTCGTCAACGAGGATCATTTGGATTTGGGAATTTCGATTTTGGATTTTGGATTTGTTGGAGTTGGGTAATTCCGTCGCGGTGTGCGGCCAGGGCGGTTTCAAGGAGGGCGCGGAGGGCGGGCCTGTCTACGTCGGCAAGGCTGCGGAGCTTTACGTGGCGTAGGCGCTTGCCTGTGCCTTCTATCAGGCCGTTGGGATCGGGTAGGTCCGCTCCGAACAGGCCGATGTTGGCATGAGCTTTGTGCGCTGAAATGTAGAATACCATGTCCTTCATACGCCCGCCGGTGCTGTAAGACACTACCTTGTTGCCGGTGTCAACGTGCTCGGTTGCGCCTGGCAGCAGGCTCAACACGAGGCTGCGCGCCTTTAGAGCTATAGCTTCGATTTCGGGGCTGTAGTTGGAGAAGAACTCTTCGGCGGTCATAGGGGGCTCTCCTTTACGCCTCTTAAGAGGAGAACGCTCAATGGCTTCATTGTCATATACTTGCTGCCACAATTCCTGTAGCCCATCCGGGTCGGTTTCGCGGGCGATCCTGTCGAACGCCTGCATTGCCGCACGCTTTGCTTGTTCCTGTCTGCGAGTATAGTAGCTCCTCATCACCTCTTCGCCGGGGCCTTGCGCCAGGTACTGCTTGAATTGCTCGCGTGCATAAGTTAGAGACTTATCTCCGTTAGGGCCGCCCCATACCTCGTCTGCCCTGGGGTCGTCCTGCCCATCGTCCTCCCATGTACACAAGTAACAGACGTTATAGGTTGCACGCTCTTCGAGAGTGGGATAACCGCAGCATGGACATAGATAACGTGTTCCTTTTGGTCCTAGGACAGCGGTTTCTTTCGCCCGCTTCTTGATGTACTCGTTCCAGCCCCACAAGGTCTCATCCATTTCCAACGGCTGCACCCCCTTTTAGAATACCAGCCGCCCACTCCACCGCCTCAGGGTAGTGCTCGCAGTCCAGCACGAACTCCTGGCCCCTGCCCACCGTAGATAGCAGCGCATGGTCGCCCTGCCTGACCCACCGCCTGGGGTTGGTGTGATAGCTGAGAGTGGGTGCCTTATCCGGCGAGTAGAACCAGCCGGGTAGCTGCCAGGTGCTTCTCAGGCTGCCGGGGCAGGTGAGGCGCAGGGTGTCCTCGGCCCTGGTGAAGACGCCTCCACCCGGCAGATTGCCGTCCAGACCGGGGAGTTGCAGGCGGTCGGTGGAGACGTAGAGCGAGTCGAGCTTGCTGTGCTGCTCCCGCGAACAGTGGGGGTGGTAGAGCGCCCAGGAGGGTAGTTCGGTGCGGTTAGTCACGGGTATGCGGCGCTCGATTTGCAGCCAGCCGAAGATGTAGTGGCAGTCGGGGGCGTGGGCGACGTAGCGGTAGCGGCCGTTTACCAGCTCGGTCTGCCTGAACCAGCCAAAGAAGAGGAAGATATCGCCTTCCGCCACGCCTTGCCTTTGCAGGTGGCTTTCCGCGGCGGCATCCTGCCCGAAGATGGGCTTCCATCCTGGCGCTCTAGGATAACTTGAGGGGCGCAGGTCGGGATCGAGGTGGGCCGTGTGCTTGGGCGATATTCTGCACCGTGTCAGGTCGCTGACGAGCCTACCCAGGGGAACATCGCCCGCCATGATGTCGGCGTAGCGCATAGACGGATTGTGCGCTCCCTCAGTCGGTATCGGCAGAGAGCACAGTTCGCCGTCAGGCAGGATGGGGCTTGCCACCTTGCCCGTGGCCGAGTCGAAGCCCTTCCTGCTGAGGATGATTTTCACCTGTACGGTTCCATTCAGAGCGGCGGGGCACGGCTGTAGCTCGCCGCGCCCGATCCCTTCGCATACGACTAGCCGCCCATCCGGGTAATCAGCTTGTAAATCGCCTCGGTGCCGAAATCCATCGCCTCTGCGGGGATGCGCTCGTCGGCGGCGTGCACCGTCTCGATGTAGTTGAAGCCCTCCGGCAGCTTCATGGGCGTGAAGCCGTAGGACTGTATGTCCAGCTTGGCGAAGTTCACCGCGTCGGTCACCCCGCTGAGTACGTAGGGCACCGGCACGCCCTCCGGGTCCATCTCGCGCATGATGCCCGCCAGGGTGTCGTACAGGCTCATATCGATGGGCTTCTCGAACGCCGTGAACCGCACCACCTCAAGCTCTACCTCGTCGCCCAGCAGCGCCCCAACCTCGGAGAGCATGTCTGCGGGCTTGTAGCCGGGCAGCAGCCGCCCGTCGAATTCCACCACGATCTCGCTGGGGATCACGTTGGTCTTCTCGCCGCCGCGCACGACGGTGGGCTGGGCCGTGTTGTGCAGCACCGCGTCTAGCGACCGGGCCGCTTCTCTCACTTCCGGGCCAAACCCGGCCAGCCGGTCGAGTATCGCATCGGTCTTAGTAGGGTCGAGCAGGCCGAGCACCATGTTGCCCATCTCAGGCGGCAGGGCTGCGGCTATGGCCTCGATTGACTGGCGCACGGGCGGGGTAATGTGCACCGGCAGGCGGTTGTTGTCCAGCGTGGTGAGCATGCGGCCCAACTTCGACATGGCACCGCCCCGCATCGGCAAAGAGGCGTGCCCGCCCGGCCCGCGCACGATAGCGCGCATCCAGCACATCTGCTTCTCGCCTATCTGTATCGGGTAGAACTTGCGGCCTCCAATGTATTCGGTGCTGCCGCCAGCCTCGCCTATCGCGTACTTTACGCCGTCGAACAGGTAGGGGTGGTGCTCCACGAGGTACTTCGCGCCGTAGTCGCTGCCCGCTTCTTCGTCGGCCAGCACCGCCAGCACCACGTCGCCCGGCGGCTCCAGTCCCTCGGTCTTGGCGCGCAACAGGGCGGCCACCATCATCGCCACGCCCGACTTCATGTCTATGGCCCCGCGACCCCAGACGTAGCCGTCTATCAGGTCGCCGCCGAAGGGTGGGTGCTGCCAGTCCTGCCCGTAGGTGGTCACTACGTCTACGTGCCCCTGCATCAGGAGGCCGGGTGCCTCGCCGCGTCCCTTCAGCCGGGTGACGAGGTTGGGGCGATTGTCGTCCAGGCCCAGTATCTCGGTGTCGAAGCCCGCGTCATAGAGGAGATTGTGGATGTAATAGACGCACTCGCGCTCGTTGCCGGGAGGGTTGGTGGTGTCGAAGCGGAGGAGGTCCTGTAAAAGTTCCGCCGGCCGGGTGTAAATGTCGGACCGGCTGCCCGTGGTGGTCATAGGGTGCTCCTTTGGCGTTTTGCTGGATTATAAACGACGCGTGGTGGAGTGCAAAGGCCGAGCACTTCATCCCATGCTGCCACGGAAAGCCCTCACGTTGCAATTCCAGAACCAAGTCCCACCCCTGTCATTCTGAGCGTAGCGAAGAATCAGCGGCCCTTTCTTGATAGTTGCTACCACAGCACCCAAAGCCTCTACTTTGTCATTCTGAACGCAGTGAAGAATCTCGTCCCTCAGCACCCAGATACCACCTTTCCTACAGTCACACACGAACAGGAGAAAAGGGGAGCATCCCGGTGAGGGACGAGATTCTTCACTGCGTTCAGAATGACAGGGTGGGGCTTGGTTCATGTAGATGTAATTCCGAGACTCTCAGGGAGGCATAGCTGGTTGAACCCTTCGCGACTGTCTGCGATAGCTGGTACAGGCTGACGCTTATTTCTCATGGAAGGTCTAGCGAAGGGTAGAGGCCCCACAGGCTGAAAGGACCCTCGAAGGTAACCAGTTGGTATGTTACCTGCTGTTACACAGGTGCGCGCCTGACTACTGCAAGGCGTTTGTGGTAATATTCCAAAGACTCTGTTGAGCCGGGTACTGCGCCGCTGCTCACTCTTTACCGGAGGCACAACAATTCTGAACTCTAGACCCAGCCCCGGAACGCCCGCCGGCCAGGACCGTCCTACGCAGAGGAACGGCTCGAACGGCCAGGATGGGCACGGCGGGCACGATGGGCACGATGGTACCGGCAGCGCAGCGGAAGGCACCAGCGCGAGCGGTGCGAACGTACCCTCACATGCGCGACCTTCCGGCACACCTCCTGAGAGTTCGGCAACCCCCGCGTCCTCCCGGCACCACGAGCACCACTCGCTGATAGAGCTTCCGCCTATCGACGTAGACACCGGCGAGGTGGATATACCCCCCGATGAGCGCGCCCAGATCGAGGCTGAAGCCCCAATCATGGCCGAGTCGGTGGAGGATATCTCCGAGGACCGCTCATGGCTCAGCCACAAGCTGCTCAACGTCCGCACGCTCTTCTCATTCGCGCTGGCTATCGGCCTCATCATCTTCCTCTTTACCCGGCTCAACATCAACGTCGCCCAGACCTGGAGCACCATCCTTACCGCCGACCCGCTCTTCCTGGTAACGGGTTTCCTGGTCTACTATTCCGCCTTCTGGCTGCGAGCTACCCGCTGGAAGGTGCTCCTCAAGAACGCCGGGCACGGCAAGCAGGACTCGCCCAAGCAACTACCGAGCACCAACGGCCTGGTGGAGATCATCTATCTTAGCTGGTTCGTCAACTGCATCGTGCCCGCGAAGCTGGGTGACGCCTACCGCAGCTACCTGCTCAAGCGCAACTCCGGCATCTCGTTCTCCAGCACGATAGGTACCATCTTCGCAGAGCGCGTGGTGGACCTGCTGGTGCTGTTCGGTTTGCTGGCGGCCTCGTTCACGCTGGTGGGGCAGCGGCTCGCCAGCGAGGGCGAAGTCAACCTCACGCTGGTGATGCTGTTCGGGGCGGGCATGGTCGTGTTGCTGATCGCCGGGTTGGTGGCTTTGCGCTTTTTCAGCCACCTGGTGCTACGCTTCGTCCCCGGACGCTTCAAGGTCAAGTTCGCCCAGTTTCGGCAGGGCATCCTCCACTCGTTCAAGCGCCGCAGCCTGCCCACCGTGCTGGGACTTACCGTCATCATCTGGTTCCTGGAGGCGGCCCGCCTCTTCTTCGTCACGCGCTCCCTCGACGCCCACGTGGTCACGCTGTCGGCTGTTATATTCATCGCCCTGCTAAGCTCTCTGCTCACCACCCTGCCCCTCACGCCGGGCGGCGCGGGCGTGGTCGAGGGCGCGGTCACGGTGGCGCTCGGCCTCTTCCTGAAAGACCACAACATGGCCGTCTCAATCGCAATCCTAGACCGCCTCATCAACTACTGGAGCCTCGTGGTTGGCGGTCTCATTCTCTATCTCATCAGCAAACGAAGGTAGGGAGTGGATAGTTGTTAGTTGTTAGTTGTTAGTTGTTAGTTGTTAGTTGTTAGAACTTATTTGAAGGCCTTGACGACAGAGGTTGTAGGGGCAGGCCCCTGTGCCTGCTTTGGTGCTAATCTCCAACAAGGGCAGACACAGGGGCCTGCCCCTACAATGGTTTTGAAATGAGTGCGCATAGGTCCTAACAACTAACAACGATGTCTGTTTGCTTGCACCCAAAGCCCCCTCTGTCATCCTGAGCGCAGCGAAGGACCAGTAGCCCGTGTTTGACTCTCCCATGATCCAGAACCCTGCCTCCCCCTGTCATCCTGAGCGTAGCGAAGGATCTCAGATGCCACCCTTACCCTCCTGTTGAACATGCCAGGCATAGCGTGAGGGTTCAGCAGCATCCCTACCCACCTTCTTTAGATCCTTCGCTGCGCTCAGGATGACAGGGTGGGGCTTCGTTGCCGGTAATCCCCGGTTCCCGTCAGGTTCTACATAGCTATACAGGCCGCTACCTGCTGCTAAGTGGGAAAGCTATGCACCGGCTGGTATAGTGTATCCAGTGAATCCTACGTGATGGACCTACTTTGAACCAAGACAACTCACAACTCACAACTCACAACTCACAACTCCAAGAGGACCCCTTCGACCGCGTCTACATGCGGTGGGCCGAGCATGCCTTGCGCAAGCACCTCGACCCCCCTTCCCGCGAACGGTGGGATGAAATCGTGTTGCGGCTCATCTCCAGCGAGGACCCGGAGCGGGTGCGGCTCTACCGGCGAATAGAGGCGGTGGGCGACGATACGCTGGGCGGTGACGCCTACGAGCTGTGGAGCAAGATGCCGCTCTACACCGCCAACCGCAGCATACCGGCAAAGACCCTGTCGCAACTCACCGAGTACGCGGCACAGCACCGAGGCTCGATGCGGCGGCTGATGGAGGCGAAGGGGCTGGGCGAGAAGTACGCCGGCATGGTAGAGGCCGCGAAGCCCCGTCGCTCACGATTCTCAATCGACCCGGAAGACCCCGCCGATAAGCCCCGCGTCAGGCGCTCGCAGATGGGCGTGCTGACAATCGGCTGCGCGGGCCTGGGCGCTCTACTGCTGATGGTGCTTACCGCCTTGCTCATCATCGGGCTTGGGATGAGCCGCTAGGCCCCGCCATGCTCGAACAGCAAGCCCCCTCCCCCGACGGGCAGCCGCTCGGCACCCAGCAAGCGGCTCTCGGTACCCCCAGTGCGGGCACCAACAACGCCCGCCGCGTAGCCCTCAACGCCTTCAACCCCTTCGCCGCGCAGCTTTTCACCAAGCTGCTGATGATGGGCTACAGTATGGTGCAGTACAGGCTGTTCGCCGACGACCAGGCTGCGCTGGACGGCTACATACTGGCGGCCGTGGTCTTCTCTTACACCAGCACCATCTCAGAGTGGGGCATGGGCACGCTGGTGCCGAGGGACGTAGCCAGGAGCCGGGGCACGGACATCGAGACAGAGGTGGCTTCCACGCTGTTCGGCAGGTCGCTCGCGTTGCGCCTGCTCATCAGCTTAGGTCTGTTCCTGCCGGTGGCGGCCCTCATAGCGGTTTACACGGCTTTCTTCAACCTGCGGGCCGACGGGGCCTGGGCCGTGGCGGTCCTCAGCCTGTCGCTCCTGCCAAGCGCCTTCTCCGGCTCGGTGACGGCGCTCCTCTACGCCTACGAGCGTATGTCGCTACCGGCGGGGATTGGCATCGCCACCTCGGTGCTGAACGTGGCGCTGGGGGTGACGGCCCTCGCTATGGGCATGGGGGTGGTTGGGCTGGCGATGTCGGCGCTGGTGACTACGCTGCTCACGGCGGTGGTATTCCTGTGGGTGCTGAGGCGCAACTTCCCCGGCGTGGCGGTGCGGTTGGGCAGGCCGTCGCTGCGCGCGGACGAAGCCCGGTCGCTACTGTCGGCGGGCATGCCCCTCATGCTCAACGCGCTGCTGATCGGCCTATTCTTCAGGGTGGATACCTTCATCATCAAGGCCGCGCCCGGTGGAGAGGGCGACCTCACACGCTACAACGCGGCTTACAGCTTCCTCAGCTTCGTGCTGCTCATCAGCCCCGCCGTCACGCTGGCCCTCTTCCCGCGCATGGCCCGGCACGCCATCACGGACCGCGCGCGTCTCAATACGGAGTATGCCTTCGCCCTCAAGATGCTGCTCGCCATCTCCGTGCCGATAGTGGCCGGGACGGTGTGGCTCGCGCCCCTACTAATCGCCGTGCTGACCCTCGACGCGCCCAACTACCTGCCCGATTCGGCGGTGGCCCTGCGCATCCTCATTTTCTTCTTGCCCCTCAGCTTCATCAACGGCCTCACCCAGTACGTGCTCATAGCGGTGGACCGCCAGCGCCTCATCACCCGCGCCTTCGGGCTGACCGTGCTGTTCAACCTCGTCGCCAACCTGCTGCTGATACCGCCGCTCGGCATCTACGGCGCGGCCCTCACCACGATATTGAGCGAAGTGGTGCTCATGCTGCCTTTCCTGGCGTGGACGCGGCGGGAGGTGGGTGAGGTGCCTCTGCTCTCGATATCCGCGAAGCCTGCCCTGGCGGGTGCCGCGCTGGGCCTGCTGGTGTGGCTGCTGTGGCCGGTGCAGGAGGGGTGGCGGAATGGTTGGGGCACCTTTGCCTTGTACGTGGGAATTGGACTGGCGATCCCGGTGGTCTACCTGGCCGTGCTGCTGGTGTCGCGACCTTTCACGGGACCTGAAGCGCAGATGCTCAAGAACGTGTTGCGGCGCTCATAGAAAAAGGCCCCTGACATGCCGTCAGGGGCCTCTTTAGCTTTCCGCTTTATCTAGGCTTCGGGGTCTTCGTGGGTGCGGGTTCGTTGGTCGGCAGTGACACGTGGGTGGGCAGCGATACCTGGGTGGGTAGGATCACCTGGGTAGGGACTGGCACCTGTGTGGGAGGCCCCGCCGACTGGGTAGCACTAGGCTCCGGCTCTTTCGGGTCCGGGTCCTTACACGGGTCTATCGAGTCCTGCTTGCGGCTATCGCAGTTGTCAGCCCCTGTATCCGTCCTGACCACCACCCGTATTTTCTTGGTTGACTCCGGCAGCGACTCGCAGAACGTACCGGTTATCGACTCTTCACCAGGGCGGACCAGGACCGTGCCCGAGTCCTTGTAATTCATGGACGGCCCCCCGGCAACATCAACCTGCATCTCGGCCACCCAGTTTATCTCCACCGGCTCCGTGGCCTTGTTCTCCAGGAGGGCGCTCCACTCTATGCAGTCGCCCGAACCGCAACCCACCGCCACGGCCTTTACATCCACGTCGCACGCGCTTACCGGGCTGGGTGGCTCGGTAGGCTTATCTACACGCTCTTTGGTAGGTTCTCTGGTAGGTTCCTCGGTGGCCTCCTCGGTAGGCTCCTTCGTAGGCTTCTCGGTAGGCACGTTGGTAGGTTCGAGTTCCTTGGGCTTCGGCGTGTGCGTAGGCGGCCTGTTGTCGGTCCGTTCCGTGGGCGTCCCCGAAGGTACTAAGGTGTCGGTGGGCACCGGCGTGTTGCTAGGCGGCACCGGGACCGGGGTGTACGTAGACGTAGATATAGCTGTCGCTGTGGAGTCGTCACCCTTCTCCTTGGTCTTCTCGGGTCGTGGCGTATGCGTCGGCGGCCTTCCGGGGGTCCTGGTGGACTCCGGCCTTCGCGTCTCGGTCGGCTTCCCGCGTGGAGGCGTCACCGTAGCGCCGTTCCCCGGCCTGGTAGTCGGCGTACGTGTAGGTGTAGACGCGAGAGGGCTGGCCTCCGACCGCGTTGTAGAGGTGGCACTCGGCTGGCTGGTAGCGGTACGAGTCGCGCTGGCCGCCGGCACGCTAGTGTGCGTGGCCGTGGCGGTAGAACTACGCGTGCTGGTGGACGTGGCGCTGGGCTGAAGGTTGCTCGCCACATAAGTGGCCGTCCTGTCCGGCTGCTTTCCGTTAGAAGCCGTGCGGGTAGCGGTGGCAGCATCTCCCGAACCACTACCAAGCGAGGTAGGGCTGCTGTCAGCTGCCGTGGCCGTCCCTCCAGGCGCGGAGGTTGCACCGGGGCCGGGCGTCTGCTTCAACGCATCCTGTGTTTGGGGCGGCAGGGTGGTCAGCGGCTCCACGCCCAGGTCTTCCAGCACGTCGGCCGAGTAGGCGCGTACCTGCTGCTGGAGCTGCCTGGTCTCAGATAGGCTCTCGCGCATCGGCTCCGGCAAACCTGCCATGTCATCGTCAAGCCCGGCCAGCTTTATCTCCCCGGTAGTGCTCGTGGCGTACAAAGCCCTCGCCAGCCGCTCCTGTTGCTGCTCGCTGAACCGGGTGCCGCTCAATATCTCCTGGCCTTCGCGCAGGTGTTCGGCATAATTGGCGAAGGCCCCGCCCGCCTGGGCCAGCTTCCCGCGCCGGTCCATCTCCTCGATCTCGCGCAGGCGGATGTTAGCAAGCTCGTCGTGCTTGAGCAACTCGCCTTCGGGCGAGGTCTGCACGTTCAGGGCTATGCTCTCGCCAAGCAACTTCACGTTGTAGAAGGGGCTGTCGGGTAGTGACGAGGCGGAGAGGCCCCATATGAAAGCAAGCAGGAGAGCGGCAAACGCGGCGGCAGCAAAGGCCGGACGCCTCAGCCAATCGGCCAGGAAGTTGCGGCGCGGGCGGTTTTCCTCGACTCGGACCTTGCCGGGCAGCCTTACGGGCTGTGTGATGGGTCGGGGGGCAGGCTCAGGCTCGACCGTGACGACGGGCAGGGTGGCCGCGACCGCACCTTCGTGGTGCCCGTTCCCGGAAGCGGTCATGGCCTGCTGCCTCGCCAAGGCTGCGTCCTGGAGGCGACCCTTCATCGCCTCTCTGCGCTCCTGGGGCACCGGCGGCACCGCCTCGCTGATGAGACCGCACAGGGCAAGCAGAGGCACAAGCTCTTCCCGCGATTCGGGGAACTTAGCCAGCAACTCATCCATCTCCAACCCGTCGGGGTTGAAAATGCAGTAGTCTAGTGCGTCTTGTAAGGTCTCGTCGTCCATCGTTTGCCAGTTTCTAGTCGTTAGTGGTTAGTGGTTAGTGGTTAGTTGTTGGTGCTTCTTTATTATGGCGTTCAATTGCTCGTAATCTACTATTTTACCCAACAATTACCGCCGGTTGCCAGTTGCCCGTTTCGTTCCTACGGCCAGCCCTTGAGGGCCATCGCTTTGCTCAGGTTTTGCAGGGCGCTGTATTGCAGGGCTTTGATCGCGCCTTCCGTGCGTTCCAGCACCGCCGCTACCTCCGCGTTTGTGAGGCCCATACCGAACTTCATCGTGATTACCTGGGCCTGCAAATCGGTGAGATTGCTCATCGCTTCCTTCAAATGCCCCACCGAGTCGGACAATTCGGCCTGCTTGTACGGGTCGTCCTTCTCCGATGGCAACACGTCAACCACCGGCTCTAGAGAAGTCTGAGGACGGCGGGAGTGCTGGCGAATGGTGTCCACCACCTGGTTGTGAGCGATGCGATAGAGCCAAGCTGCGAAGGTGGTGCCCTGCCATTGGAAGCTGTGGATAGCCTCAATCATCTTGAGGAAGACCTGCTCGGTGAGGTCCTCAGCGTCGGTGGCGTCTCCGATCTTCAAGTAGATGTACTTGTAGATGCGGTCAAAGTAGCGTTCGTACAGCCAACCAACAGCCTCGGGGTCTCCCGATCTGGCAAGCTCTACCCACGAGCGCTCATCGTGCTGTTGCGCATTATCCTGCGCCACCGCTAATCCTCGTTTCCCCGCATGTAGCTGTGTCTGAGCTTGCAGCTACATTCGTAAGGGCAATCGTTTGCCCCTTGCGAACGCCTTCTTCGAGGTGCGATCCACAATGAACGCCGCCGCCCTACACCCCCCCGGACGTAGGACTGACCCAGGCGCCCCCAGGGCCGCACGGGTGTCTTCTGGCACGTAAGCCAGAGTACCCATGCACTGAGTATAACGACGTTGCACCCCAAAAGATAGGAAATTAGTCCTGATTTAGTACCATATTGCTACAGGACCCTACATATCGTAGTCGGAAGCTACTACTTCGGTAGTGCTTACGGGTTAAGAGCCTCGCGCCGATACCATTCAACGAAGCGCCGCACACCCTCTTCCAGCGGCACCTGGGGGCTGTAACCCAGGTCCAGCGAGGCGCGAGTTATATCGGCGCACGTCTGCTGCGGGTCCAGGCTAGGGTATTCATGGTACTCGATTCGAGCCTTTTTGCCTAGATGTTGCTCTATAACCTCTATCAAGTGGGCGTTTGATTGGGGGCGGTTGTTGCCGAGGTTGTAGATTTTGTAGCCGTTGGGCCGGTCCACCGCCGCCACCACGCCTGAGACCGTGTCGGTCACGTAGGTGTAGTCGCGGCCCTGGCTGCCGTCACCGTAGAGGCGCACCGGCTGGTCGCGGGCTATCCAGTCGGTGAAGAGGTAGACGGCCATGTCGGGCCTGCCTTTGGGGCCGTAGACCGTGAAGAAGCGCAGGCAGGTGACTGGTATCTTGTGGAGGTAGTGGTAGGTGTAGAGCAGCACTTCCGACATCTTCTTGGTGGCGGCGTAGGGAGAGAGAGGCGTGTCGGTGCGGGCGTCCTCGCGGTAGGGCACTTCGGCCTCGCCGTACACGGAGGAAGAGGAGGCATAGACGAAGTGCTCGATGTTGTGCTTTACGCTAAGCTCCACGAGGTTCTGCGTGCCCGCTACGTTTACCTGCTCGTACAGCACAGGATCGGTAATAGAGAAGCGCACCCCCGCCATCGCCGCCAGGTGCACCACGCGCGTGACCGGCTCCCCCAGGTCTTGTGGTGCCTCCTGGAACAGACGCTCAAGCAGGGCGCGGTCCCGCACGTCGCCCTCCACGAGCCGGAAGTTGGGGTCGTCCAGCAGCGGCGCGACGTTCAGACGCTTGCGGTCGGGGCTGTAGTAGGTGTTGAAGTTGTCGAGGGCTATCACCTTGTCGCCCCGCGCCAGCAGGGTCTCGACGGTGTGCGAGCCAATGAACCCGGCCCCACCCGTTACCAGGACGGACATACGCGCTCCCTTAGTTCCCGATGTGTTTCATAAGGCATAGTGCCACCACTGTTGGGCCCAACTCCCTCTCTGTCATCCTGACTGCCCCTCTGTCATCCTGAGCGTAGCGAAGGATCAGTAGCCCGTTCTTGACTCTTGTTATGGAAGGACCAGTGTTCCTCCTACCAACATTATCCTGTAGGTTGAAGACTCTCGCCTACCCACCTGATCCTTCGCTACGCTCAGGATGACAGGAGTCTCTTTGGTCCGGGTTTACAGGCAGAGTGGCCCAGTCCACTAG
>JALZHI010000245.1 GCA_030913985.1 Chloroflexota bacterium
GGGGTCGATAACATCGACCTCGGCGCCGCCACGGCGCGGTCGATCCCCGTCGGGAACACACCCGGCGTCCTGACCGAGACGACCGCCGACCTGGCCTTTGCGCTGCTCCTCGCGGCGGCGCGGCATATCGTCGCGGGAGACCGCTACGTCCGGGCCGGCTACTGGCGCACCTGGGAGCCCCAGCTGCTCCTGGGCCCGGACCTCTACGGAGCAACGCTGGGCATTGTGGGCTTTGGGCGGATCGGCCAGGCGGTCGCGCGGCGTGCAGCTGGCTTCGCCATGCACGTGCTATATTCGAGCCGCCGTCCGGTGCCCGATGCCGCGGCCGAGCACGTCGAGCTGCCGGCGTTGCTGGCCGAGAGTGACTTCGTAACACTCCATACCCCCCTGACGTCCCAGACCCATCACCTGATCGACGCCGAGGCGCTCGGGCGCATGAAGCGCGGCGCTGTCCTGGTCAACACAGCGCGCGGGCCGATTGTGGATCCGGCCGCGCTCTATGAGGCGCTGCGCTCCGGGCAGCTCGCCGCCGCCGCGCTCGACGTCACCGAGCCCGAGCCGATCCGGCCCGACGACCCGCTGCTCACCCTGGACAACATCATCGTCGTCCCGCATATCGGCAGCGCCAGCATCGCCACCCGCAACCGCATGGCCAGCATGGCCGCCGAGAACCTCCTCGCCGGCATCGGCGGCAAGCGCCTGCCCCACTGCGCCAACCCGGAGGTCTATGGCTCAGACGTCAGTAGTCAGTAGTCAGTAGTCAGTAGTCAGATTAGCTTTCAGCCATTAGGCATGGTTCAAAAAGGACCGATCCGGCTTGGCATTTCTGAGAGGCCATTTAACAATTCAGCTGTGACGGTTCTTCGTCAACTTGGGGTGCTAATCGCCGCAACATGAGGCGGATTGATGCTAGATAGACCATTGCTTCGCTCGTTTCCGCGTAATATTCATAATCTTTACTAAGACGGCGGCACAGATTGAACCAGGCTAGCGTCCGTTCAACCAGCCAGCGATGCGGTTGGACTTCAAAGCCCACAGCACCCTCCCGGCGGCTCACGACTTCGACGATCCATCCACAGTGGTCCTTAAACCAGGCAATGAACTGCTCTTTATATCCAGCATCAACCCAAATCTTTCTCAGGCGTGGAAATTGCCCCTGCATGCGTGCACCAATCGTTGACGCACTGTTGGCATCTTGCATCGATGCAGCGGTCACAGCAACCACCAGCAGCAATCCCAAGGTATCAATCGCAATATGGCGCTTGCGGCCAGTCACTTGCTTGTTAGCGTCAAAGCCGATGTCGTCGCCACCAACCTCGGTTGTCTTCACGCTTTGGCTGTCAATAATGGCTGCGCTTGGTTCATCCGATTTCTCAAAACCAAGCCGCACTTTCCGTCGTAAATCATCGTTAATACGTTTCCATGTGCCATCTTCCAGCCATTTTCGGAAATACCAATACACCGTCGAGTATGGAGGAAAATCACGGGGAAGCATTTCCCACTGACACCCTGTCTTATTAATATAGAAAAGGGCATTGATGACACAGCGGAGACAAACGACACGTGGGGCACCGAGTTGTGCACGAACATCAACCGAGGGCCGAAGGAGATTCCATTCTGCATCACTCATATCTGTCGGATAATGGGCTGTTCGTGTGCATTCGTCGCTCATACGGTACTCCATCGGTTGAAGTGCCTATCCCGCGATCGATTCTAGCATAATCAGTCAATTCTTTGTTAAATGGCCTCTAAGGAAATAAAAGAAGACTTTATTCCCTCCAGCATGTTTTTACCAGGATTTCAGGAAACGAGCAGGGACAGACGGCAGCGCGAGGTCAAGGTGTCCGGAGGGACTTGCACGCAACACGCGGCCTTGACGGAGCGAGAAGGCCACTACGACAACGCCGACATGGGGTGGGAAGGCGCAATGCTGCCCTCCCTACGGCCCGCGGCGGGACGTGCTGAGGTAGTGTATCCTTCTTTCTGTAAAAGTGATGGAACCGAGACCTGGGGTGGCAGGTCCAGGTGTATCCTTTCGGATGGCAAATCGCAGAAAGGAGTTCACCCATGACCTACCAACCCGATTGTACCTTACCAGAGGAGTGCTTGGCGCACATCGCCGACGGCGGCTTGGCCGCCTTGCCCGACGCGATCCGCCTGCTGATTAATGCGGCCATGCTCCTAGAGCGGCAGAAGTTTATCGGGGCGGGACCGTACGAACGCAGCGCTGAGCGGCAGGCCCACGCCAACGGCTTCAAGGACAAGACCCTGCAGACGCGCCTCGGCGCGCTCACGGTGGCGGTGCCGCAAGTCCGTGAAGGCGGCTTCTACCCGCAGAGCCTCGAGAAAGGCGTGCGCTCGGAACGGGCGCTCAAGCTCGCCCTGGCCGAGATGTACGTGCAGGGCGTCTCGACGCGCAAGGTAGCGGCGATCACCGAGCAGTTGTGCGGCTTCGAGGTCTCCTCGGCCCAGGTCAGCCGGGCTGCGGCCGAGTTGGATGCGGTCTTAGCCGCGTGGCGCACGCGGCCGCTCGGCGAGTATCGCTATGTGTATCTGGATGCCCGCTATGAAAAGGTACGCCAAGATGGCCAAGTCCGGGATGCGGCGGTGTTGAT
>JALZHI010000197.1 GCA_030913985.1 Chloroflexota bacterium
TTGTTGAAGAGAACGCACCAGGGTTGTGAAAGTTCAGCCTAGGAACAAGGCCACCATCTGAGATCCTTCGCTGCGCTCAGGATGACAGGGGGAATATGGTCTCCGCCCAAGAAACTCTGTCACATGCACGAACCAAACAGCACAAACCGCATCACGTTTCACGTTTTACGTTTCAGTACCAGCCTGACAGCCTCACCGAGCTCCTGCGAGCGGAGCAGGAGGGCCGTGCCTGTGTAAATGGCGGCACCTATGCTGATGCCTGCGATGGTGAGTATAATCGCTGACAACTTGCTCTCTGTTGGGCTGCCGAGGACTTGCCATAGTAGGGGCATGAGGAGGGTGAGGGCGAGGGCCATGACCAGCGCGGCGAGTCCGCTCCTGGCAGTGGAGGCCAGCAAGCCGTCGTTTGACAGCCGCCAGCCCGGCAGTTTGCGGCTCAGGAAGACCCATAACAGCACCATCTCCACCGTGGTGCTCACGGCCAGGCTGAGGGCTAGGGCGGTGTGGTCCCAGCCCATGCCCAGGACGAGCAGGGCGCTGAGACCCAGGTTCAGGGCTACCGTCACGATTGCTATGGTGACAGGCGTGGCGGTGTCGTGCAGCGCATAGAAGGCCCTGGTGACCACCTCCACGACGGCGTAGGCGACCAGCCCCAGTGCGAAGTAACCCAGTGCCCCCGCCACCATCTCGGTGGACTGCGCGTCGAAGGTGCCCGATTGGAACAGCGCCGACACAAGCTCGGTACGCAGGGCGTACATACCGGCGGCTGAGGGCAGCGTCAGGAAAAGCAGCACCCTCACGGCCCTGGAGAGAGTTGTGCGCACGCCCTCCAGGTTCCCCTCCGCGAAGAGCGCGGCCATGGTTGGGAAGGTCACGGTAGCAAGCGACATAGCGAACACGCCGTGCGGCAAGATCATCAGCAGGTACGCGTAGTTGAAGGCTGCCACGCTACCGGCGGCGATGCTCGTGGCGATGGCGCGAGCACCTATTACGTTCGCCTGGAACGCCGCCTGCCCAACGATGCGCGGTCCAAGTAGCTTTGCCACCTCGCCCACGCCACTGTCGCGCAGATTGAGACGCAGCGAGTACCTCATACCGACGCGGGCCAGGCCCGGCACCTGCACACCGAAGTGGAGCGCCGCGCCCAGCACCACACCCCAGGCCACGCCGTAGATGCCGAAATAGGGGGTGAGCGCCACCGCGCCGAAGATGATGGAGAGGTTGTAAGCGACGGGGGCGAGGGCGGGCAAGGTGAAGTGCTGCCGGGCGTTGAGGATGCCCTGCGCCCACCCACCAAGGCCCATGAGCAGCGGCGACAGCAGCAGGACGCGCGTGAGGTCCACCACCAATCGCTGGTCTACCTCCCCGCCTGGGGCCACCAGGTAAGCGACCAGAGCGGGCGCAGCAAAGCTCATGAGGATGCCGCCGAGACTCAGCAGCACCACCGAGGCGTTGATGAGCGTGGAAGTAAGCTGCCAGGCCCTGGCCTCCTCATCCCCCGACACCAGTCGGGTGAACACCGGGATGAAGGCCGAGCCAACCGCCCCGCCGATGATGAGCAGGAAGAGGGTGTCGGGTATGCCGAACGCCGCGTCGTAGGCGCTCTTCTGGCCGCTCACGCCAAACTGGTCGGCTATCACTATCTCGCGGAGCAGGCCTAGCACCCGGCTGAGCACGAACGCCCCGCCCACGATGAGGGTGTTGAGGGCCAGCCTGCGCCCCATTGATTGGCCCGCCGGGGGAGGTGCTGTGGGTACGGGCTGCACGCTACCTTCCCCTACCGCTGTTTGGCCTGGCTGCTGTATCTCCTCCAGGGGTAGCGCGCGAGTAGCCTCTAGGGAGAGGCTTTCTTGTTCGTTGAGACGGCGGGTCTCTTTGCCGCTGTGCGACTCAACATTCATGAGTGTTCAGGTTGCCGCAATGGACGAGCGGCCTGTTGGGTAACATATTCAAGTACGTGCGCGATTTGCTCAAGCCACGAGGTAAGGTACGATTGGTCTGCTTGAATGACAAAAGCAAGGTGGTTCTCCAGGACCGGTCCCTCGCATATCTCAACGTTGAGGACAAGTCCACCTGTCCGCGATGTTGCGAACGCTATATACAAAGCAGGCTCAAGACTGCTGAACTGCGCCTCCGCTTCTTTCCCGACCTTCCGGCTCATGTCTACAAGTATGTTTTTGAGATGTTCCAGTTCGTAGAGCCACATGAACGCGCCAACACTGCCCTTGAAGCTTCCTGTGTCTGCCGCTATGACAACCCTCAGAGGGTCCTCATCCGGCTTGCCGCCCATCTGGCGGACACTAGCTCCCTGGACGAGCAAAGCAAGTGAGCGTCCATTCGCGGAGAACACGATGCTCAGGTCTTCACTCATTTAAGCAGGTGTGACTCCCACATCGATGCTATAGCTCACCTTCCGCGTCGTCTTTCATAAGCCAGTTCCAGAATGCCTCTGCTATTAGCTTGAGACCATATAGGAGAAGGGCACCAACGACAGCGACAACAGCGTGGCCGGTCTGATAACCTCCGGCGCGGTACAGTGCCCAGGGAGTTGCCTGCGCGGAAATCGTACTCGCAATCAACAGCAGCCAGGCGACAAGCAGGATGATAAAGCAGCCCGTGAAGCAGCCCGGCTTCGCACGCGTTCCGCCCTTAGTAGGTGTGCTATCAACCATAGTTCAGGAGTGCGAGGACCTATTGACACCCCCCGGCACAGCATCTATACTAACACATCAATTCGCTACCAGAAAGCTGCGAACAGCGCGAGTAAGTCCGAGAGCGGGGTTGCGAGGGTGCTACCGCAGGATAACCCCGTTCCATGCAGGAATGCGGGTTGTTTTTTTGAGTTGTTAGTTGTTAGTTGTTAGTTGTTAGTGATCTCAGTTCTAACAACTAACAACTAACAACTATCCACTCATCACCACTCAGAGAGGAGCATGCAATGACAGACGTATCTGCTGGAAAGAGGGGGCTGCCGGGCGAGCGGACCAAGTACCTGCTCGATGAGGACCGGATACCTACCGCCTGGTACAACATTCAGGCCGACCTGCCAACGCCTATGCTGCCGGGGCTGCACCCAGGCACCGGACAACCGCTTGGCCCCGCCGACCTGGCACCGCTGTTCCCGATGGAGATCATCAAGCAGGAGGTCAGCCAGGAGCGCTACATAGACATACCGGAGGAGGTGCGAGACGTTTACAAGCTGTGGCGGCCTACGCCCCTCTACCGGGCCAGGCGGCTGGAGAAGGCCCTCGACACCCCCGCACGCATCTTCTACAAGTACGAGGGCACAAGCCCCGTCGGCAGCCACAAGGCGAATACCGCACTGGCGCAGGCCTATTACAGCAGGCAGGAAGGCGTGAAGCGGCTCTCCACCGAGACCGGGGCGGGCCAGTGGGGTAGCGCCCTGGCAATGGCTACCAATATGTTCGGCCTTGAGTGCCAGGTGTACATGGTGAAGGTGTCGTACTTCCAGAAGCCTTACCGCCGTTCCCTGATGCACGCCTTCGGGGCACGGGTTATCCCCAGCCCCAGCCCCGAAACTAACGCGGGCAGGGCCTTCCTGGAAAAAGACCCGGAGTCGCCGGGCAGCCTGGGTATGGCTATCTCGGAGGCCGTGGAAGACGCCGCGCTGAGGGACGACACCAAGTACTCGCTCGGCAGCGTGCTCAACCACGTGCTCATGCATCAGACGGTGATAGGCCAGGAGGCGCAGCAGCAGATGGAGATGGCCGACGCCTACCCGGACGTGGTGATAGGCTGCGTGGGTGGGGGCAGCAACTTCTCCGGCCTGGTCTTCCCCTTCGTGGCCGACAAGCTCACCGGCAAGTCGCCCAACCTGCGCGTGGTGGCGGTGGAGCCTGCCGCCTGCCCCACCCTCACCAAGGGTACTTTCGCCTATGACTATGGCGACGTGGCGATGATGGCCCCTATGGTGAAGATGCACACGCTGGGGCACAGCTTCATTCCGCAGGCGATCCACGCGGGCGGGCTGCGCTACCACGGCATGGCCCCGCTGGTCAGCCACCTGGTAGACGGCGGCTTCATCGAGGCGGTGGCCTACCCGCAGAACCCGGTGTTCCAGGCGGCCATAGAGTTCACCCGCAGCGAAGGCATAGTGCCCGCCCCGGAGTCGTCTCATGCCATACGGGCGGCCATAGACGAGGCGTTGCGCGCCAAAGAGTCGGGCGAGAGCACTACAATCCTCTTCAACCTGAGCGGCCACGGCTTCTTCGACCTGGCGGCTTACGACCGCTACCTGGCAGGCGAACTCGAAGACTACGAGTACCCCGCCGACGAAATCCAGGCAGCCCTGGCGGGCCTCCCCACGGTCGCAAGCGCAATGTAGACGATGGACGATGGACGATAGACGATAGGAGACCTACCATCGTCCATCGTCCATCGTCTATCGTCCCCTACGCCATTGCGGGCTGCACGCCTATCTCGGGCACGACGCCTAGTTGTTGCAGCATGCCCAGGGTATCGACGGCACTCCAGTGGGCTATTGCGTAGCCGTTCTCGTCAAATTGCCCGATGTGGACGCCGGTGATGCGGATGCGCTTGCCGGTAGCGGGGATGCCCATGAACTCGCCCTGGTGCGTGCCGGTTGCCACATCGCGCCAGGCCACGTAATCACCCTCCGCGACGATCTCGCCCTCGATCTCGAAACGCATATCGGGGAAAGCCTGGAAGTACATGCCGACGAACTGCTTGAACGAGTCGCGGTCCATCGGCCCTGGTGCGTCCGTAGAGTGGTCCATATATGACGCGTCGAATACCTGGTCCAGGTAATCGAGATTGCGGGCGTTGAACGCCTTCTCGTACAGGTCGCGGATACCCTGCTTCTTCTCTTCTACCGAAAGGGACATTCTATTTTCCTCCATACTGGTGATATATTCTCTACTCTGAGACAGCGACGGTTGGTCGCTACACGCAGGAATATAGCAGGCATGGGTGCTCACTCTCCAGACCGAAAAGTGCTCATTTGGTGCTCAAGTGGAGGGAAGAGCAACACGTGACACGTGACACGTAACACGTAACTCGTAAAGCAGCTTTAGGGATAATGTACCCTAACAGCCGCTTTGCTACATATTGCACCGTTACGTGTTATGTCCCACCCGTCACGCTGAAGAAGACACTGTAGGCGGGGGTTGGGGAGTTGTTGGTGTAGATGTCCACGCGGTAGGTGCCGGGGAGCCAGGGCGTGTTCTTGCGGACGGTAAAGGCAACGTAGTAGGTGCCGGGCTGGGTGTAGTCCTTCTGCATGGCGTAGATTTGCGAGCCTTCGGGGCCGTACCAGCGGGTGAGCACAGAGGTGACGTTGCCCTGGCCGAAGGTGGCCTGCGCCGCCAGGTTGAAAGGCTCGTTGGGGCCGTATTCGGCAACGGCACCGCCGTGCCCTGAGGTCATGTGCGCGGTGAGTATGCCGCCGGTAGGTTCCTGCTGGGCGGGTGGGGCGGCGGGGCCGGGTTCGATGGGTTGCGTCGGGGGCGCGCTCGCCTGGGGCATTTCGGTGGCCGCTGCCGGGGTTGGCACTACCACCAGGGTAGTGGGTGCCTCTACGGGGCTTGTGGGCACCACCAGGGTCGGGCCGGGGAAATTACCGGCCAGCGTGGTAAGCGAAGGCTGAGCTATGGGCGTGTTCACGGGCGGGCGGACCAGGGCCAGGGCCGTCTCGGTGGCCTGCGGGCTGGCTATCACTCGCGACTGGGGAAAGAAGCGGTTGCTGAAGATCCAGCCGAGCAGCCCGCAGGCCAGTAGCAGCAACACGCTCCCCACGCCGAAAGCCACCTTGCTCGCCGTGGTCCACTTTGCCGTGTTCAGTTGCGAGGTGCTCACATAGGCCGACTGCGAGACGTGCGGCGACATAGCAGCCTGGGCCGCCCCGTGCTGTCCGGTATCGGAGGGTGCGACCGCGTAGGGGCCGCTCGCCGGGCCTGACTGCGCCGATGGTTGCGACGACTGTACGGGCCGGAGGGGAGCGTAGGGGTCGTAGGGGCCGGACACGCCATAGGGGTCGTACGGGTCTGCGTCCGCATCGGGTATGAGCGGGGGAGTGGGATTGGAGTTGGACTGCCCCTGCGAGGACCGAGGTGGAGAGCCGCCCCTCGGCGCGGAGGCAGGTCCGCTCGGCAAACGGCGGTTCGACAGGCGTCCCGAAATCAACTGCCCCGACTGGTTGTCTATCCCCACGAGCAGGCCGCCGCACCCAGGGCACTTCAGGTAGGCGTCCGGCAGTTCTTCCAGGCGCGTGTAGAGTATGCAGTTGGAGTTGGGGCACTGTTTCATGGGAGATTTGGTGAGTTGTGAGTTATGAATTTTGAGTTATGAGTTGGAGGGAGCGGTACAGATAATGCAGT